>JANQGV010000079.1 GCA_028282925.1 Thermodesulfobacteriota bacterium | reverse complement strand
ACTTGTCCCGCCGCTGGCGGGATACCCTCGCGGCACGCTTTCAGTCGGCGGGTCAACAAACTCGCCCCTGAAGAACGGGGCTCAAACATGTCGACCCTTGTCTCCTCCTGAAATCGTTGCACTCGGCTGCGCTGCAATGGGAATTGTAAAAACCTAGATGATAAACAGAAAAGGTGATTGCTCTGAAAGGTTACTCTTTAGGGTTCAACTTAAGGTTGGCCACTATGCGGCAGCCTTAGTTTTTTTTCTGTTTGTTTTTTAAATATGTCGACATGAACGACTGGAAGGAGTCGCGGAGTTCGTGGTCTTTAATCGCAGATGATTCTTTTGCAACCATAGAGCTGTTCTCCTGAGACAACTCAGGCAGCGGTTCCCTGTCGGAAGGGTGTTGCGCGCCGGGAACCGTGCCGATGGAAAACCGGATGTCTGTAAGTTTGGTTTGTTTCAAAGTGGCATTCAGTTTTTCAAGAATGGCCCCGCGCAGAAAATGTAATTCCTGCACCCACATTGAACTGGTTACGTTGACGAACAAAACCCCTTTGCGTATGGTGGCGGGGCTGGTACGGCAGGCGATCTTATCGCCAACCACTTGCTGCCACGATTTTTGAATAGACCCCAGTTCCAGGTGTGATTCAGCCTGCATGTCCTTAAAAAGGCCGCTGAAAATATCGCCGATATTTGTAGGTTTCGCTTTTTTTCGCACGTGTTCCTCTCTTTACAAATGCCGCATACCGCACCCATTTTTTTAACATACAGGCGCTTTTTGTGCAAAAAGAATTGTTTTCTTGACATCTTGAAGGGCTTTTATCAATATATAGTATTTATAAATGGATTATTATCTGTGAAGGATATCTATGCCCAAACAGCAGAGGGAACACTGGGCCAGTAAATTCGGGTTTGTGCTGGCGGCTGCGGGTTCGGCCATCGGACTGGGAAATATTTGGCGTTTTCCGTACAAGGCCGGTGAATATGGCGGCGGCGCTTTTGTGGTCGCCTATATTGTTTCGGTTTTTATTATCGGTATTCCGGTTCTGATTGCGGAGTTTATTATCGGAAGAAGTGCGCAAAAAAGTCCGGTGGGGGCATTCCGGGAACTGCGCGACAGCCGTTATTGGCCGCTGGTGGGCTGGCTGGGGCTGCTGACCGGATTTATGATTCTTTCCTATTACAGCGTCGTAGGCGGCTGGATCTTAAAATATATTGTTGTTTCATGTACCAACGGCTTTCAGACCGGCGCTGCAACGGCCGAGTTTAACGGTTTCCTGGCCAGCCCGGGGCAGCAGGTGCTGTGGCACGGTGTCTTCATGCTGGTCAACATTTTTATTGTGCGGGGCGGGATAAGCTCGGGTATTGAAAAATGGAGCAAGATCCTTATGCCCTCGCTGCTGGTTATACTCTTCGTCCTTATGGTGAACTCGCTGCTGACCAGCGGGGCGGCGGAGGGCATGCGGTTTCTGCTGAAGCCCGACTTTTCAAAGCTGACCCGCGCCGGTATGCTTGAAGCCCTGGGGCATGCCTTTTTTTCGTTGAGTCTCGGCATGGGTGCCATGCTTACCTACGGCAGCTACCTTGATAAGGACATCAACATATCCGCTTCATCACTTGAAATAGTCGTGCTGAACACCTTTTACGCCATCATGGCGGGGCTCATGATTTTCCCGGTCGTGTTTACCTACGGCGTTGACCCGGGAGCAGGGCCGGGGCTCTTTTTTGTTACCCTGCCCGAAGTGTTTGCCCGGATGCCGGGTGGGCAGATTGTCGGCTTCTTTTTCTTTCTCCTGGTGGCCTTTGCGGCCATCACGTCGGCCATATCGCTTTTAGAAGTAGTCGTGTCTTTTTTCATAGATGAACTGGGCTGGACACGCAGACGTTCGGACTATATCCTGGGTTGTGTTATTTTCCTGTTCGGGATTCCTTCGGCCCTGTCGTTTAACCTGTGGAGCGGTGTTACCCTCTTTGGCGGAAAAAATATTTTTGATATTCTGGATCTGCTGGCCACCAATTTTATGCTCCCGGTGGGCGGCTTTTTTATTGCCGTTTTTGCCGGATGGATTTTAACCCATGGAGAAAAAGAAGCCGAAATAAAACGTGTTGAAAATACGTTTCATTTCTATGATATCTGGCATGTTCTCATTAAATATGTTACCCCCATAGCGCTTATCATCGTACTGCTGTATACGACCGGTATCATTCGTTTTCTTGAATAGAGCACTAAAAATTGAAACTTTGCGGGGCGACAGTGCCATTACAGCACCGATTACATCTATATGAAAACGACCCCTGGAAAACAAACGATCGGAGACCGGCAACTATGAGACTGTTTTTTGTTTTACTGCTGGTCTGCGTCGAGCAGTGTTTTTTAGGAACCGCAGATATATATGCTCACATTGATGTAACGCCCGCAGAGGCCCTGGAACTGATTGAGTCGCATGCAGATTTAATCGTCGTCGATGTTCGTGAAGAACATGAGTTTTGTGATGAAGACGGCCACATACCCTGTGCGGTGAATTATCCCCTGAACAGTGGTGTTTTTGAGAAGCAGTATACAGAGCTTCCTCGTGATGCAGATATTTTAATTGTGTGTCGCAGCGGGGGGCGCAGCAACCGGGCGGCCGACTTTCTGGACTCCAGGGGGTACCTGCATGTCTATGATATGCAGGGCGGTATGTCATCCTGGGAGGGAGAAACCGTTGCCTGCATTGATGCCGATGGAAACGGCATATATGACGACCGGGACAACTGCTCCAGGCTTTCATCTTCGGACAACAGCACCGCCGACGACATTCCCGATAACGGGACCGAACCGTGCGTGATTGAGCTGCTGTATGAAGAGGGGGCGGAAGAGCTGCAGGTGCTGCGGGAGTACCGGGATGCAGTTCTTTGTGCAACCGGGCCGGGGCAGGCAGTGATAAAAAGGTATTATGGTGTGAACCGGCTCCTGAAGGTTGCGGTTGAAAAAGACAAAAGCCTGAAATGTATTATCAGACGGCTGGCTGATATTTTTTTAGGGTGTATTCGTTAGAACCGTTCCGGGTTTGACCTGGTGGCCTTTAAGAAAGTCGGCCGCCGGCATGCGTTTTTTGCCCTCAAGCTGTACGTGCTGCAGAACCAGCATTCCCCCGCCCGTTGCAACCTCAATGCCACGGCCTGTGGACGAGACGATTTCGCCCGGTGCCGTAGATGCTTCCGTGTCGACGACCGTGGCGGTATGCACTTTCAGCATTTTTCCATCCAGATAGGTGAAGCACCCCGGCCAGGGGGTCATGCCGCGGACCTGATTTGCAATGCTTGCCGCTTCTTTTGTCCAGTCGATGAGACCATCCGATTTTTTCAGCATAGGGGCATAGGTTGCCAGGCTGTGGTCCTGGGGGACCGGTTTCCAGCCCCCGGCAGCAAGTTGATCGAGGGCTTCGCCCAAAAGCTCTGCGCCCAAATCGGAAAGACGGTCGTGCAGGGTTGCGGCAGTGTCTTCGACATCAATCGGGGTTGTGGCCTGCAGGAGGATAGCGCCGCTGTCCATGCCTTCGTCAAGCTGCATAATGGTAACCCCGCTTTCAGCACACCCGTCGATGACGGCATGGTTGATGGGGGCGGCCCCCCGGTATGCCGGCAGCAGAGAGGAGTGCACATTTATGAAACCGTGCCGGGGAATATCCAGAAGTGTTTTGGGGAAAATTTGCCCAAATGCCACAACAACAGCCAGGTCCGGATTCAAGGCTTTGAACGAGTCGATACATTCCGGCTTTTTTACTTTTTCCGGCTGCAGGACCGGCAGGCTGTGTTGCAACGCCAGCTCCTTTACGGGAGATGTTTTCAGTTTTTGTCCCCGTCCGACCGGGCGGTCCGGCTGGGTAACAACGGCCAAGATTTTTTCATCCCGCTCAATGAGTTTTTGAAGCGTTGGGACGGCAAAATCCGGGGTGCCGAAAAAGACTATGCGTGGTTTTTCCATGCTCCAGTACCGATTATAGGTGCTCAGTTGTTAAGGTATTGAATATAGCATATTTTTCAGGCGGTTGGAATGAAATAGGCAGGATAATAAATTTAGAAAAAGCACTATTTTGTTTATTGCGTTCGATTTTTTTTTGGGGTAGCATATTTTTTTAACAGGGTGCTGGAATACGTTCACCCGTCCCGATTACATCGGGGCTGCGCTCAATGCTTGTTCTGCATATGAACGATTTTCAATAACCTGGACGCAGTTTTAAAAATATCTGTACATAATCAGAACAAACGCAGGTGACAAAAAAATCCATTCCATGCCCCGGCTGGTCTGAAAGTAAGGCTGCACTATCTGTGGCAAGGGCATCGAACCAACGCATAGGAGAAACCGCATGACCATTTCAAAAAAAGTTCACGGCTTTATGGAGAAAGCATCCTGGATACGCAAGATGTTTGAAGAAGGCGACAGGATGAAAAAAGAGTATGGAGCAGAAAATGTGTTTGACTTCAGTCTCGGCAACCCCAATGTAGAACCGCCGGAAGCTTTTTTTGAAGCACTCGAAGCTGTTGTGGCTGAACGCGCTCCCAACCGGCACGGGTATATGTCCAATGCCGGATACCCCCAGACCCGTGAAGCAGTTGCAGAGTACCTGTCGGAAGAGCACGGTCTTGAAATCTTCGGAGAGCATGTCATTATGACCTGCGGGGCAGGGGGCGCCCTGAATGTGGTGTTGAAAACCCTGCTGGATCCCGGTGATGAAGTGATCATTCCGACTCCTTATTTCGTCGAGTACAATTTTTATGTCGACAACTACGGCGGCGTTTGCAAGCTTGTCAAGTCGAAGGACGATTTTTCGCTGGACCTGGAGGCCATTGAAGCAGCGATTAACGATAAAACCAAAGTCGTGCTCATTAACTCTCCCAACAATCCAACCGGTAAGGTCTATGATAAGGCTTCAATCGAGGGACTCGGGCGGCTGCTGGCTGATCAGTCCAGCCGCCGCGGGAAGCAGATTTACCTTGTATCGGATGAACCCTACAGCAAAATTGTGTATGACGGGGTGAAAGTACCCAGCCTGTTGCAGGCATATGCCAACAGCATCCTGGTAACGTCGTATTCCAAGGACCTGTCACTGCCCGGTGAGCGATTGGGCTTTATTGCCGTTAATCCGGCCCTGGAACCCCTGCCGGAATGCCTTGGGGGACTGGTCTTTTCAAATCGGACCCTCGGCTTTGTTAATGCCCCGGCAATCATGCAGCGGGTGGTGCAAAGGCTCCAGGGGCTATCGGTCGATATTGAAATCTATAAACAAAAACGCGACCTTTTATGCTCAATTCTTGGTGACCTGGGGTATTCGTTCAACAAGCCGGAAGGGGCCTTTTACCTTTTTCCCAAGTCTCCCGTTGAGGATGACGTGCAGTTCGTCCGCGAACTGCAGGAACAACGCATATTAGTTGTGCCGGGAAGCGGGTTCGGCGGCCCTGGATATTTCAGGATTTCCTATTGTGTCGACGATGCGGTGATAAAAGGCGCAGCCGACGGCTTTGCTGCTGTTGCAAAAAAATACTTTTAACCGTACCGGCTCACCTTGCATCCCGACGGGTTTAGCGCTATAACCATATAGTCCCGGGGGTTACATGGTATGGCGGGTTTTTCCGCATATGCCGGGCGGGGCACAATGCCGGAGCCTGATGTAGTGCATCAATAATTATCATTGACTAGTCATCGATCATGTCATCAGAAGCAATTCATGCATTCATACAGCAGGAATTTGAAAATCTCCGGAAATCCTCCGGGGTCGTCAATTCTCTGATAGAAAACACCAATTTCGGCTTGGCTGTTATAACCTCAGATTACCATGTTGTTGATCTGAACAGCAAAATGCGCGAATGGTTTCCTGATGTCGACACTGCCGCCTCCCCTTTTTGCTACGAATCTTTTTTCTGTTCCTACGGCGGAATCTGTCCGGGATGTCCCGCCACCAAAACATTTGCCTCCGGTGAAAAGGCCACCGCCCTGATGGAACGGCAGATGGATTCGGGAAACCGTATGTATAAAATATTATGCGCCCCGCTCAATGGGCCGGACGGAGAAATCTGGGGGGCGCTGTCCATTTTGGATGATGTGACCGAAGAGGTGCATAAGGAAGAAAAAGTCAAGCAACTGGAAGCCCAGTATATCCAGATCATAGAGAATGCCAGTGACGCGATTATCATTTTCAACCGACAGGGTGAAATCCTGCAAATCAACAGGAAGGCCCAGGACCTGTCCGGCTATCAATCCGAAGAGGTGCGCGGTCAGTCCATCTCTCTGCTGATGCCGGAAGACCGGCGGTCGGATCAGGAAAGTACCATGCGGGAGATTTTTTCACGCATGCATGAGGAAAATATCAGCAAAGCTCTTGAGGGCAGGCTGCGTCGCAAGGATGGCGGTGAACTGCCCATAGAGCTTACCTTTTCGCTGCAAAAGACCATCAATGAAGATACGCTGACGGCAATTATTCGTGATATTTCAGAACGCAAGTCGTATGAGGACAGCCTTAAAAATCATGCCCGGGCCCTGAAAGATGAAGTAGCCGCCAGAACAAAACAACTGGAACATACCGAGGAGCGTTACCGGGTGCTGGTGGAAACGGCCAGCGACGCGATTATTTCAGCGGATGGAAACGGCAACATCGTCTATTTCAACAAGAAGGCGGAAGAGGTTTACGGGTATTTGCGCGAAGAAATCATCGGCAAGCACATTGCCGAAATTGCGCCGCCGGAAATATGGCATACCATTGAGCAGGAAGTTTCGTCCCGGGACGGCAGCCTGCAGGGAAAAGTACTTGAATCATACGGCATCAAACGAGATCAGACAACATTTCCGGTTGAGTTTACCATTTCAGTTGTCGAACTGGAAGGTGCTTACAATATTACGTTGATCGCCCGCGATATTACTCTCAGAAAAAGCCTTGAGCATGAGCTCCAGGAATACACGGCAAAGCTGGAGGAGAAAGTCCGCGACCGAACATACGAGCTGACGGCTTCACAGCAGTCACTCAAGGGCAAGATTTCCGAGTTGTCGATCCTGAAGGAGATCAGTGAAGGCCTGGCGAGTGCCATGGAGCTGGAAGATGTGCTGAACATTATTCTGGTGGGCGCAACGTCACACCATGGGCTGGGGTTCAACCGCGCGTTTATGTTTCTGGTCAGCGACGACGGCCGGTATCTTGAAGGCAAGGTTGCCGTCGGGCCTTCCGACGGCGCAGAGGCCCAGAAGATTTGGGGTGAGATCCTGGGAAAAAATCTGACGCTGAAGGAAATCCTCAAGACCTATACCAACAAATTCGGCGAAATCGATACCCATGTCAACAGCATCATTAAGACCATCAGGATTCCCCTCGAGGAGGAGGACCATATCCTGATCCGTGTTATTAAAGACCGGCAGTCAATGAATATTCACGATGCCTTTAACAATTCGAAAGTGCCTAAAAGACTTTTAAATATTATGAACAGCAACGCCTTTGCCCTGATTCCGCTCATTGCCGAGGACAATGTGCTGGGAGTTCTCTGGGCCGACAACGCCATTACCAGAAATGCTATTGAAGACCGTGATATCGAGCGGTTGCGGGCATTTGCCATCAACGCCAGTCTGGCGATCGAAAAGTCGAACCTGTATAAAAACATCCAGGAAAACGTTGTTGAGCTGAATAAGGCCAATAAAGAGCTGAAAGATAACCGCGACCGGCTTATCCGGTCTGAAAAACTGGCGGCTGTGGGCGAGATGTCGGCCACCGTGGCCCACGGTATCAGAAATCCCCTGGTCTCCATCGGAGGGTTCGCCCGCCGGTTGCTTAAGAAAGAAGACAAAGATTCCACCAATAAAAAGTATTTGCAGATCATTGTTACCGAGATCGACCGGCTGGAGTCCATTCTTTCCGAGTTGCTCGATTTTGTCAGGCCCAAAAAATTGAAACTGCGGCAGGTTTCTTTTGCGGATGTTATAGAATCCACCCTGGAACTGTTTACGCTGGTTTTTGAAAAAAAGAACGTTGTCGTCAATAAAGAAATACAGCCTGACCTGCCTTTGCTTGAAATAGATACGGACCAGTTCAAGCGGGTGCTGCACAACCTTTTCAACAATGCCATGGACGCCATGCCCAACGGCGGTACTCTACACATCAGCGCCGATCAGGAGGCCGAATGGGTGAAGGTGTCCATTGCCGATACCGGGCTCGGCATTGAAGAAAACGATGTTGAAAAAGTGTTCCATCCCTTTTTCACCAGCAAGTCGACAGGGTCCGGGCTCGGGCTTGCGGTGTGCAACCAGATCGTTTCCATCCATGGCGGCCATATCAAGCTGCGGCGGCAGCTTCCCCACGGGATGGTTTTCGATGTGTACTTGCCGTTGCACAAAGGGGAGTAACACGTAAACGATCCATAAAGCACTTATATTTCTAAAGCAAAAAAGCCAAACCTTAACTTCACGTTCTCTATGCTGGAAGCCTTCATAATAGCAACCGTATTGTGCGGATTTCTGGGTATAATCCTGAAAAAAAACCTGTTTATGAAGATCATCTCCATGGACGTGATGAGCACAGGGGTAATCGCATACTATGTCCTTGTTGCTTCGCGGGAAGGCGTGTTTACCCCGATCTGGCGCAAGGCTACAGGCGGCAGCTATGCCGATCCGGTTCCCCAGGCAGTAATTTTAACCGCCATCGTCATCGGCTTTTCTATTCAGGCATTAATGCTGGTCGCTGTAATGAAGCTTGCAAAAGATAATCCCACCCTGGAAAATGATGAAATAGAAAAAAACAGTACTCAATGACTACCCTGACGATAGCCCTGATTACTTTGCCTTTCTTGCTGGGGTTTATTATCTATCTGGCCCCCGGTCTCGACCGCTTTCTGTCTTTGGGTGTCGCCACTGCTTCCGTTGTCTATGCCTTTCTGCTGTTCAGCAGGGAATCCGCCCTGACACTGGAGTTAGTAGATACTTTTGGGGTTACCCTGGTAGCGGATCAACTGAGCGGTTTCTTTATCCTCACCAATGCCCTGGTAACAATTGCCGTTATCCTGTACTGCTGGAACACGTCTAAGACCGCTTTTTTTTATGCCCAGACAGCCATTTTACACGGCAGCGTCAATGCCGCTTTTATCTGTGCGGATTTTGTAAGTTTATATGTGGCTCTGGAGGCGCTGAGCATTGCCGCTTTTCTCCTGATTTCCTATCCCCGCACCGGGAAAGCCTTGTGGGTCGGCCTGCGCTACCTCTTGGTCAGCAATACGGCGATGCTGTTCTATTTGGCGGGCGTGGCCCTGGTCTACCAGGAGCATCATTCGTTTCATTTTGCCGGTTTACAGGGGGCTGCGCCTGAAGCCCAGGCCCTGATATTGCTGGGATTATTAACCAAGGGAGGAATTTTTGTCTCGGGGTTGTGGCTTCCATTAACCCACTCGGAAGCCGAAAGTCCCGTATCAGCGTTGCTGTCGGGAGTGGTAGTCAAAGCGGCGGTGTTTCCGTTGGTCCGCTGTGCCCTGATTTTCGACGATGTGGAACCCGTTGTGCGCATCTTCGGGGTGGCAACAGCAGTGCTGGGTGTAGCCTATGCCGTGTTTGAGAAGGACATTAAGCGCATGTTGGCTTTCAGTACTGTTTCCCAATTAGGTTTTATCCTCGCTGCACCCGGAGTGGGGGGCTTTTATGCCCTAACACACGGACTGGCGAAAGGGGCTCTTTTCCTGATTGCCGGAAAGTTACCCACCCGCAACCTTGATGAATTGAAACATACCCCTTTTGATACCAGGCTCTGGCCGGCATTGGTGATAGCCGGCCTCTCTCTTTCCGGCTTTCCGCTCCTGGCCGGCTTCGGGGCCAAGGTGTTGACGATGCAAAATCTCCTTTCCTGGCAGGTTATTGGTATGAACATCGCGGCCCTGGGAACAGGTGTAACCTTTGCCAGACTGATCTTTTTGACCGGAGGCGGACCAGTGGAAAAGTCGGGAGCAGGATTCTGGGCGGGGATACTTCTTTTACTGGCCGGATTGGCAGGGGCCAATGTTGTGTACTATCAGGCCTATGCTTTGGAGAACACGATCAAACCCCTGGCCATAATTTTTCTGGCCTGGCTGGTGTATGGGCTCATTTTTCGACGTGTGGACATCAAAATCACCCGGATGCCGGAACAACTCGACCATCTCATCGGGGTGATGAGTCTGATGGTCATTGTGCTGTTCTGGATGGTATGGCTATGATATTACATGTGACCTTGCGCTTAACAATCTGGTTCTTACTGACGGCGGATCTCAGCGCGGCCAATATTGTAATGGGGGTCGCAATCGCTGTTATCCTTCCCCGAGGTTATCAGTCGACGGGAACGTTCAGGGAGTGGATCGGCATAATAAAAAAAATCATTGTGGTCATTCCTCAAGCCTATTTTGAGGCCCTCCATATGATTTTACGGCCCCATACCCGTGAAGAAGTAACCATGCGAAGGGTTAAAACAGGGCGGTCGCCGGCGCTGATCTTCCTGGATATTTTCCTTATTACCTTCACCCCCAAGACAATTGCTTTGAAGTATCATAAACAGGGCTGGTATGAAGTTCACCGCCTTGGAAAGGGGAAACAGCCATGAATATAATCTTGATCGCCATGGTTATTGCCCTGCTGATCCCTATCTATACGGCATGGCACGACGAAGGGATCTGGCAAAAAATGCTGGCACTGGCAAGCATCTCCATCAAGGCCTCCATAATGATTCTTGTTATATCCGTGTTGCGCGATGACTGGATGTTGGGCGTTGCAGGGGTCATCAGCCTCAGTGTGGGGAATGCATCATTAATGCTTTTGGCACATATCATGAAACGATTAAGGGAGCAGCAGCTATGATTGACTGGTTGAGTTATTCCTTTCTGGGAGCTGGCATTTTCTTATGGTTCTGGGGGACGTTTCCCCTGCTCGGCAACCGTTCGGTATTATTCAAGCTGCATGGCCTTTCTGTGTCGGACACGCTGGGGTCCATGAGCGTCGTTGTGGGGCTTTTACTGAAAATACCCGGTGAATGGCCTCTGCTGCTTCTGGCGATACTATCACTGGCCATCTGGAATACGATGCTGGGCTATGTTCTTGCATACTGTTCAAGCAGGGGGCGCAGCGATGAATGATTTGTATCTGCCGGTGATTGTTGCGCTGCTGCCCCTGGTCGCATGTATGCTGGTAGCTCAAAGAAATCCCTACCATGCCCTGGTAATCCGGGGCGTACTGGGAGCGGTGGCCACCCTTGTATACGCACTTCTGGGGGCTGCAGATGTTGCGTTAACAGAAGCGCTGGTGGGTACGATGCTGGCGATTACTCTCTATGCGATAGCTGTACGCTCCTCTCTGGTTTTGCACCTGGGGGTGCTCAAGGACGAGTCATCGGGCATCGAACATTTTCAGGAGCGTCTGAAGGACATTTTCAGTCAATGGCATCTGCGCCTGGAACTTACATTGTACAGTGATGCAAGTGAATTACATCAGGCATTGATACATAAGGAAGTTCATCTCACCTGCATTCGCTCGAAATCAACCGAAAACGAAAGGCAGGTGTATCATGCCCGAACCCGAATATCCAGAATTTACGACATACTCCGGAAGGAACTTTCCGGGCCGGAGGTCACGGTAACCCGTGTAACTGTTCCAACATCAGGGAAGAAACCTTCATGAAATGGCTCTATATCATAGCAGTGGTCGCACTATATCTAAAATTTCTCCTGATGCCCCACCCGGCGGCGGACCTGTCGGATATTTCCATTGTGGAAACCATTGTCCGGGACAGCGGGGTACCCAATGCGGTTTCGGGGATTATTTTCCGTAACCGTCTGTATGACACCATTTTTGAAGTGGTAGTCTTTACCCTGGCCATAGCCGGAGCAACGTTTCTCATGGCTGATGAGAAGCCGACCCACAAAGTCCATCAGTTTACCGACAAGCCCTCTATCGTTTTAGCACGGCTGGGGGCCACTATTGCCGCCCTGGTAAGTTTTGAACTGGCAATCCGGGGGCACCTCAGCCCGGGTGGTGGTTTTGCTGCAGGAGTTGCGGGGGGAACGGCAATCGGTTTGGTCGCCATTACATCCAAACCGGAGCTGATGCAGGATGTCTACCGGCACTGGAACGTTGCTTCCCTGGAGAAGTTTTCCGTGCTTCTGTTTATCTTCCTGGCGGCGATCACCCTGGTCGGTCTTGAGGTACCCAAAGGAGAGTTGGGTACGCTGTTGAGCGGCGGGATTATCCCCGTGGTCAACCTCCTGGTTGCCGTGAAAGTCGCTTTGGGGTCCTGGGCTATTATTCTGGTGTTTATTCGCTATCGAGGAATACTGTAACAAAATGGTGCGGAAAAGGCCGGGCAAGGTTTGTGTCTCGCAATTACCGTTCTGCATTCCATTTAAAACAATTATTCATATATCCCATTACCATTGGCTTGTTGAATGGATGCATCGGCTGCAATCGGTGCATCAGAATAGTATGTAGAACAAACCAGGGTATGCCACGCAAAACACGTTTAAAATGTGTATATTTTCCGGAATGTGCGATACTTCTTCCAACTCATCACCTGCAAACCGGTCGACATTATGAAATCAAAAGATTGACAGAAGGAATCTCTGAAAAGTGTAATAGCGATATGTCCCAGGACTGCAGGACAAGCGTATAAAAAGGGGAATCAAAATGATAAAGGCCGTTTTTTTTGACATGAACGAGACAGTACTGAATTTGAGTTTGCTGAAAGAGAGCTTTGGTAAACATTTTGATGATGCGTATGTAGTAAAATACTGGTTTACCAAACTGCTGCACACCTCTACGGTAACAGGCATTATGGATGAATATAAAAACTTCGGTGAACTGGCAGCGGTTGTACTTGAGAACATATTTTATGAAAGCGGCAAACAGTTAACGGAGGAAACCAAGGCTGAAATACTGGGTTCCTTCAGAAAACTGCCCGCATATGGTGATGTAGTTGAGGCGCTTGAAATCCTCAGGCAAAACAACATCAGGACCATTGCCGTATCAAACTCATCCCCGGTAATGATCAAAGAGCAGCTTGCAAACGCGGGAATCATCGATCTGTTTGACGCGTATTATTCTGTGGATGCTGTGAATAAATACAAACCCTTTAAAGATATCTATCACTATGCAGCCCGTGAAGAAAACGTATCTCCCGAAGAGGTTGTTATGGTTGCCAGCCATGACTGGGATCTGTTCGGGGCCAAAAAGGCAGGGTTGACAACGGCGTATATTAAGCGTAAAGAGGAACTATTTAATCCGTATTACCTCCGGCCGGATATACATACAGCAAACATGGTTGAACTGGTCCGGGAAGTAATCAAAATTAATGGAGACATATGAATATCTCAAAAACAGACATAGTGCATTTTTTGCAGGATTTCTCCGACAATTCAACGCACAATCGTGTACCCGCGGACAGAGCCCTTAGCCCAGAATGTGCCGGAATGCGCATGTACGAACGGCCGTTGGTGGGTGTGTCTTCGGCCCAGGATGAGATGTATGAGAAATATATACATCCTGATATTGTAGGTGAGAACTATATGCCGCCGTCCCAGTGGTTGGACGGCGCCAGGAGCGTTATATCCATATTCAATCCCTTTACGCAGCACATAAAAGACAGCAATGCGGGCGGCGATATGCCGAGCTACGAGTGGCTGCACGGCAGAATCGAGGGAGAGGCATATGTTGTTGCAGCGGCGCAGGCGTTGGCTGAGTCCTTGCGTTCAAAGGGCGCACAGGCAATGGTTCCCGGTGCAGACGAGCGTTTTACGGTCTACACGCAACCCAAATTTTACAGCAACTGGTCGGAACGTCACGCGGCATACATAGCGGGGCTGGGAACGTTCAGCCTGAACCGCGCCGTTATCACACAAAAAGGCATAGCAGGACGTTTTTGTTCGGTTATTACAGACATTGAGCTGACAACGGACGAGCGGAAATATGCGGGGCTGTACGATAACTGTTCACTGTGCGGGGCGTGCCGGCGGGCGTGTCCTGCGGACACAATAAACAAACACGGCAAGGCACATATGCCCTGCTACACCTTTATAGAAAAGGTGAAGGCACAGCATCCGCCATGGTACGGGTGCGGCAAATGCCAGTGCGGTATGCCCTGCGAGAGCGGTATTCCGCCGCAAAATCCCAAAGCTGATTACAGCGTAATCAAAAATATCGACAACGGAAATTGATCCGGAAGCGCAACAGTAGACTTTTTTTAATCGTAGCTCCCCTAGGCGATGGTTTCCTAGAGCAATTTCCACAATGCTATAGCCACGGGCAATAACAGCACAGGCTGATACGGTTGGATTGCCTGCGGCCATGTGCTCGCAGGAAAAGGGAGATACAAGAGAGAAACCAGCGCTCGCACCGCCGCGGCTGCTCTCACCGCATCAGCCTGTGCCATCATTTAAGGGCTACAGAAAAAAAGATGCTCTAAAGACAATAAAAGAGCACATAACAAATACAAAACAGAAAGGAGATAAAGATGAAGGTGCTGGGAGTATCCGGGTCGCCAATAAAGAACAGCAACACCGACCGTGCACTCAAAGCTGTGCTGGATGCAACGGGATATGAAACCGAGTTCGTCAAGCTAACGGACTGCACCGTCGCACCTTGTCGGGCCTGTCTGGGGTGTGTCAAGACCAATCAATGTGTCATCAAGGATGACGGCATTGAGTTGGCGGAAAAGGCAAAGGCGGCTGACGCTTTGATCATAGCCGGGTTTACCCCCTATTCGACAATAGACTCACGAACAAAGGCGTTTATCGAACGTCTTTACCCGCTTCGGCATACGCACGGCTTCATGGCCGGCAAACCGGGAGGAGCGGTGATCACGTCTTCTGTGCCGCAGGGGAATGACATGCTGCCCCCCGCATGTCAAATGGGTATCAACGCCATCCAGTTCTATATGATGGAAGAGGGTATGAACTTCGTGGGTGCCGTACATATCCAGGGGAATGTCCCCTGCGTTACATGCGGTCTTGGCGACAAGTGCAAGATGACCGGCATCACCATGCTCTACGGGCCGGACGCCACTGTGGATTCAGTCGGTATCAAATCGTTTGAGGAACAGCCGGTCGCCGTTGATGCTGCCAAGGAGCTCGGTTGCAAGGTCGCCGAGGCGCTGGAGACAAAGTAACATACAGGCTGATTACCGATCGTTTACAAGAACATGCCGGTAAAGCAATATGAAAAAAGCCGTTCCCATGGGAACGGCTTTTTTGGTTTTTGAGAGTGTTTTTCGAAAGGCGTTTAATCCTTTTTGATGCCGGTTGCTTTGATGTGCAGTTCCCGGAGCTGGTTCGGGTCTACCGATGAGGGTGCCGTTGACATCAAACAGGAAACTTTCCGGCTTTTGGGAAAAGCGATCAGGTCCCGGATCGACCCGGCTCCGGTCATAACCTCTCTTTTGAAGCTCACCAGGCAATCCAGGAATCCCTTGAAATGCCACTTTTTATAAACTACGTGTGTATTTATGTGTTTGAGGCGGAGAGATTAGTGTGCATATAATTATCGTGTATGTGCATTTTCGAGAGGTGTTGATTTCTGCAGTTTATCATGGACTATGTGAATAAAGACCAGCGCTCAATCTACTCATTATTTATCCAATTTAAAGAAAAGCATGTGCATTGCCTGATAGCGCTGCTTCGAATGGGCGTATTACTGAAAATCAAACGCAAGAATAAATACTTCCCAAGTATCAGGTCAGGCCAGGTAAAAACCGTTGGGCCTGGTGTTTCCGGATCAATGGCCGGCAAACAAGCCCATCATTTCTGCTGATTTGAAACGTGAACGTATCTACAGTCAGGCGTTGAGAATAAGCCTGTAATACCGCTAAACAAGGCGACCCTGTAACAGAGCCGTTTCTGTTTTAACTACAAGATGCCTGATAGATAGATTCAATTGCCTGATTAAGGGTGGCATCAAATTCTTCATCGCTTTGCTGTGCAGAAACGTCCTCAGTCAAAGCCCGCGAGAAGCTGGCAATCATGCCATGATTTTGTGCCAGTTTGGCATTCGCATCATCACGGCTATAGCCGCCCGACAAGGCAACCACTTTTAATACCTTTAAATGTTCAACACAGGGTTTGTAGAAATCCGCCTCACTGGGAAGGGTAAGCTTTAACATTACCTGCTGATCAGCGATTAACTGATCCAGTTGAGCCATAATTTCATCACGCAGTATCTCTTCGGCTTCCGCTTTTTCCGGGCTGTTAATGTCAACTTCCGGTTCAATAATAGGCACTAGGCCTGCCGCCAGAATTTGCTTGCCAATCTCAAACTGCTGAGCAATAACTGCCTTGATACCCGTAGGATTAGCCAGCTTCACTACTGAACGCATCTTGGTGCCGAATACATCTTGTGCGTTTGCTTTCTGCAATAATTCATCCAGTCCTGGCATGGGTTTCATCACTTGCACGCCGTTTTCTTCATTTGCCAGGCCCTTGTCTACTTTCAAAAACGGCACCACATTTTTTTGCTGCCATAAGTAATGAGCAGAAGGCATGCCTTCGATTTCACGATCAAGGGTGTTTTCGAACAGGATTGCCCCTAATACGCGCTCACCAGTAAAGACCTTGCTGGTAACAATACGTGTGCGCATTTCATGCACTTTGGTGAACATTTCCTCGTCCCCCTGATAGGCATCTTCGTTCACACCGTACAGGCGCAGTGCATTGGGTGTACTACCACCACTTTGATCAAGAGCAGCGATAAAGCCGGGCTTGGTTTTTACTTTGTCCAGCATAGCTCGTTGTGCGTAAGATGCCATCAGCAACACTCCTTATTATTGATTGCCAGCGAGGCTGGCGTGTAGGTTATAGAGATGATAGTCGAATTGTTTCCACCTTCTTTTTATTATTGTTGATAAATATTATTTGTTTCTGTAAGCTGCGTGGCTTGTCAGCATGGCTACCGCCGGCAGGGTTTTCCCTTCCCGGAACTCCAGAAAAGCACCACCACTAGTAGAGATATATGGCATATTTTTGCTCAATGTCAATACATAAGCTGTCGAGAAAAATGGCTGCGCCGTCTGTATCAGCTTGAGCGGGGTGCCGGGCCTGAGATGAGGCCGGCCGGAAGGGTTGTTTTTAAGCGAAACCCGCCAGCCTGAACTAATGGGTAATGAAGTCCCGAGTCTTGCAGGATCGACATGTGATACCTGATGTCCACCCACTGGTTCAGGGGCACCATGACGGCAAACTCCATCATACGCCTTAGTTCTGACCGGCCGGTCAATTATCACCTTTTATATGAAAATTTGACCAATGATACATAGTGTGCCACTCTCTAAAAACGCATGCCTCCACGCCTGTGAACATATAGCTTACGATGGTTTGAGATAGAGTTACACCGGCTGATTGTTGATCGCTTGCAAGAGCATTCCTGTAAAACAGTATGAAAAAAGCCGTTCCTCGGGAACGGCTTTTTTAGTGGTTATGTTTTTTGAAAGGTGTTTAATCCTTTTTGATGCCGGTTGCTTTGATGTGCAGCTCCCGGAGCTGTTTCGGGTCCACCGGGGAGGGTGCCGTTGACATCAGGCAGGAGGCCTTCTGGGTTTTGGGGAATGCGATCACGTCCCGGATCGATTCGGCGCCGGTCATGAGCATCACGAGTCTGTCGAGACCCAGGGCTATGCCGCCATGGGGCGGCGCTCCGTACTGCAGGGCGTCCAGTAAAAAGCCGAACTTGAGCCGGGCTTCTTCTCCCTCAATGCCCAGCAGCTTGAACATTTTGGCCTGTAGTTCCTGGCGGTGAATACGAATGCTGCCGCCACCGATTTCGCTGCCGTTTAAAACAAGGTCATAGGCACGGGCCCGAACGCGCCCGGGGTCTTCATCCAGGGCGGCAATGTCGTCCTCAACCGGAGAGGTGAAGGGGTGATGCACAGCCACGAAGCGCTTTTCTTCTTCGGAATACTCAAGCAAGGGGAACCTGGTTACCCATGAAAATTTAAACTGCTGTGATGGTTCCAGTTCCAGCTTTTTAATAAGATTGAGCCGTACATTTCCCAGTGCGGCACAGGCGGTAGTAAATGAGGCATCGGCAACAATCAGAAGCAAATCACCTTCTCCGGCCTGCATTGTGCCGGCGATGGCAGCCTTTTCATCATCGGTCAGAAATTTTGCAACCGGAGATTGCCATCCATCGGGGGTCAGCTTAATCCACACCAGGCCCCCGGCGCCGTACAGTTTGGCAACCTCGGTAAGGTCGTCGAGCTCTTTGCGGGAAAACTTCGCCCCTTCGGGAACGGTTAATCCCTTGACAACGCCGCCTTTCTCAATGGCCTGAGAAAAGACTTTGAAGGTGGAATTTTTTGCATCATCGGAAATATCATTCAGCTCAAGGGGAAACCGAGTGTCGGGATTGTCGACACCAAAGCGGTCCATGGCTTCCTGATAGGTCAGCTTCGGGAACGGTGTTTCAATGTCAAGATCCAGCACGTCCTTGAAGAGGGTTTTCATCAGGTTTTCAAGGATTTCGTAAATATCTTCTTCGTTGACGAAAGACAGCTCCATATCGACCTGGGTAAATTCAGGCTGCCGGTCCGCCCGCAGGTCTTCGTCGCGAAAGCATTTTACAATCTGAAAATAGCGGTCGTAGCCGGAAAGCATCAGGATCTGCTTGAAAATCTGGGGCGACTGGGGAAGTGCATAAAAATTGCCCGGCTCAATGCGGCTGGGCACCAGATAATCGCGGGCGCCCTCGGGGGTGCTTTTTGTCAGAAACGGGGTTTCCACCTCGATGAAACCGTTGGACGCCAGAAAGGTACGGATAGCCTGAGACATTTTATGGCGCAGGAGGAAAACCCTCTGTACATCGGGGCGGCGCAGGTCGAGATAACGATGGGTCAGCCGTATGGTTTCGGAGGCTTCGCAACGTTCGGAAATTTCAAAGGGCGGGGTGGGCGATGCGTTGAGAATCGTCAGCTCGCGTGCAAGAATTTCCACCATCCCGGTTTCAAGGTTGGGGTTAACCATGCCTTCCGGCCGGGGTTCCACCACCCCCTTGACGGCAATCACATATTCGCTGCGGAGCTGGTGGGCTTTTTGATGCGCTTCGGCGGCAACCTCCGGGTTGAAGGAAATTTGCAGCAAACCGGTCCTGTCGCGCAGGTCGATAAATATCAGCCCGCCATGGTCGCGACGGTTATGAACCCAGCCCATTACCGTTACGCTCCGGCCGTTATGCGAGTCTCTCAGTTCGCCGCACATATGTGAGCGCTTTATGTTGACAAATGGTTCAGACAAGGCGTACTCCTTATTGTTAGATAGTTTATAAACAGCTAATACGATGCTTTGTCGGTGAAACCGAACTCGGGATCAAGCATCTGTACTTGTACCATATCGCCGGATTGAACCGCTTCCTGATCGTCGGGGATAATCATGAGCCCGTTTGCTTCGGCCATGGACATAAGAATGCCGGACCCCTGGGCGCCGGTGGTGGTAACAAAATAGCTGCCGCCGCGATTCGTCACTTTGCATCGAATAAAATATTTTTTCCCAATACCGCCGTTTACGGCATCTTCGGCCTGTGCTGTAATGGTGGCGCGGTACAAATCCCTGTGTCCGGCCATTTTACGCATGGCCGGTCTCACGAACTGCTCAAAAGAAACCATGACCGAAACGGGATTTCCCGGCAGCCCGAAGGTCGGTTTGCCGCCGATAATGCCGAAGGCCAGGGGCTGTCCCGGCCGCATGGATACTTTCCAGAACTTCATTTCAAGACCGAGGTCCTGAAGAACATCTTTCACAAAGTCGTAGTCGCCGACCGACACCCCGCCGGATGACAGGATGATGTCGGTGTGCAGTCCCTCCAGCAGCCGTTCCTTCAAGGCCTCTTTTGTGTCGCGGGCAACGCCCAGGGTAATCGGGGTGCCCCCACTGTCGCGTACAAGGGCTGCAAGGGAGTAGGTGTTGCTGTTTACGATTTTACCTGGTGAGAGTTCCTGGTCGATATCAACCAGCTCATCGCCGGTGGACAAAATCGCAACCCGGGGCCGCTGATATACCGACAGGACCGCCCGCTGGATGGATGCCAGAATGCCCATATGGGCCGGCCGCAGCCTGGTGCCGGTTTCAAACAGCAGGGAACCCTGCCGGACATCTTCGCCGGCTTTACGGATGTTGGTGCCCTGGGGGACTTCAACCAGAATGTGAACGGTTGAACCCTCAACGCGGGTGTCTTCCTGCCGGATGACCGTATCGGCCCCTTCCGGTACCGGCGCGCCGGTCATGATGCGCAGTGCTTTTCCCGGGAAGACCGGATGGTCGGCGGTATAGCCTGCGGGGAGGTCTCCCGTTACTTCCAGGGATGCCGGGGCATCAGGGGTTGCACCGGCGATGTCGGCATACTTAACTGCATAGCCGTCCATTGCCGAATTGTCCAGGGGCGGGATGTTGTAGGGCGCATAGACGTCTTCGGCCAAAACACGTCCCAGCGCATCGTTAAGCGACACCCTTTCAGTGCCCAGAATGCGTATCTGGGATACTATGGTGGTAAGGGCGTCTTCAACCGAAATCATTTTGCGCTTCTCCCGGATGCTGCTTTGTCCTGTACAATGTTTTCCCAGATGATCAGTACCGGGCTGGCAATAAATATGGATGAGTAGGTACCGATCAGCACACCGATCAGCAGCGTGAATGCAAAGTCGTGAATAACACCGCCACCGAATATGAACAGGGTAACAACAACCAGCAGGGTGGTCACACTGGTCATAATGGTTCGGCTCAGGGTGTTGTTGATGCTGACATTGATAATATTGGTCAGCTTGTCCCGCAGCATTTTGCGCCGGTTTTCCCTGATGCGGTCGCATACAATAATGGTATCGTTGACCGAATAACCCACAACCGTCAGCAGGGCCGCGATAATGGGCAGGTCGATGGGCGTATTGGTTATGGAAAGGGCGCCCAGGGTTATCAGCACGTCGTGTGTCAGGGCGATGATGGCCCCCACGCCGAACCGGAACTCAAAGCGCCACCAGATATAAGCCAGCATTCCCAGCAGGGAGCAGATAACCGCCATAAAACCTTTCTGCCTGAGGTCTTTTCCGACCTTGGGGCCGACCATTTCAACCCGGCGGATTTTGAAGTTGTCCTTGCCGAACTGCTTTTCAAACTCCAACTGGACCTGGCCGGAAAGACCCTGGAGGTCGCTGACGGTGCGCTGGATGTTGAGCAGGTATTCATTCTTTTCGGCTTCACCGAAAGGCTGCACCGAAGCTTCCTGGTCGATTGAGTCGAGAGTGTTGCGGATGGTTGAGGCGTCGATCTGGCTTGAAAACTGTACCTGTACAAGGGTACCGCCGGCAAAGTCTATTCCGTATTTTGGCCCGCCTTTCAGGATCAGGCTACCCGCGCTGATGACAAGGAGCACAGCCGATACAATGCCTGCGAGCCGGATCTTACCGATAAAATCGATATGAGTTTCCTTTTTAATAAGTTGCACGATACAGTCCTTTCTAAATGCTGAGGTGTTGGATTCGCCGTGTCGTCAGAAAGTAATCAAAGATAAACCTGGTCACCACGATAGCCGTAAAAAGACTGGCAAGTATTCCGATGCTCAGGGTTACGGCAAAGCCCTTGATGGGGCCGGTTCCGAACTGGAACAGGAATATTGCCGCAACAAGTGTTGTTACGTTTGAGTCCAGAATGGTGACGAGGGCCTTGGAATACCCGCTGCCGATGGCTGCCCGTGGGGTCTTGCCCAGGCGCAGCTCCTCGCGGGTGCGTTCGAATATCAACACGTTGGCATCAATGGCCATTCCGATGGTAAGTACCATGCCGGCAATGCCGGGCAGGGTCAACGTGGCCCGGAAGGCTGCCAGGGCGGCCAAAATCAGTATAATGTTGAGAATCAGGGCAGTGTTGGCAACTAAGCCGGACAGGTTGTAATAGACGATAATAAAAAAGATAACCGCAATGCCGCCGATGAGAATCGATTTGAGGCCCTGGTCGATGGAGTCCTGTCCCAGCGACGGACCGACCTGGCGTTTTTCCAGAATCTTAACCGGTGCAGGCAGGGAGCCGGCCCGCAGCACGATGGCCAGGTCCCGGGCTTCTTCCATGGAAAAGCGGCCGGTGATCTGGGCCTGTCCGCCGGATATTTTTTCCTGGATAACCGGCGCGGAATAGACATTGTCGTCCAGGATAATGGCCAAGCGCTTTTTTGTGTTTTTCTTGGTAATGCGTTCGAACAATTTTGCTCCGCGGTTGTCGAACTCGATGGAAACATAGGGCTCGTTAAACCGTGAATCGATGCGAACCTGGGCGTTGATCAGCCGGTCGCCCGTGAGCAACGTGCGTTTTTTGAGCAGGTAGGGCTGTTTTTTTACTTCGCCCGTCTGCGGGTCGACCTGCCGCTGGTAGAGCAGCCTGCTTCCGTCGGGCACATTGCCCTTGACCGCTTCCTGCAGGTTGTTTTCTTCATCAACAAGTTTGAACTCCAGCAGGGCCGTCTTGCCGATCAGGTTTATGGCGCGCTGGTCGTCTTTAACTCCGGGGAGCTGGATGAGAATCATGTCCTCGCCCTGCTTCTGGATAACGGGTTCGCTCACACCGAACTGGTCGATGCGGTTGCGGATGGTTTCAATGGCCTGGTCGATGGCCAGACGGGCGATATATTCGGTCTCCTCTTCGTCCATCTGCAGGATGTAGGCGATGGATTCGGCTTTTTTGTTTTGGCGGGATATTGACAGAACGTTGAAGCGCTTCTCGAGCAGGTTTTCAAAAGCCTCTTTGGTCGTCGGGTCGATAATCTCGACCTCGATTTTTGTGGGGCCGATTTTTTCCACATGGTCAAAGGGGATACGTTCTTCATACAAAAGCTCTTCAAAATCTTCGGCATATCGTTCAATGGTATTTTCTATGGCTTTTTCGGCCTCAACTTCCATCAGCAGGTGCATGCCGCCCTGCAGGTCGATGCCGAGGGAGATTTTCTCGGCCGGTAAATTGTCTTCCCACCAGGTGGGCATTGAGCCGAATGTGGGAAGCAGGTACAGCAGGGAGACCGCCAGAACAGCACTGATGAGGGTGGCTCGCCATTTCAGACTTTTAGTCATGTCTACTCCTTATGTGATTGAAATAGATTTATTTTTTTTCTTCCGGTTTCGTTTGGGTCGTGCTGATACCGGCCACGTTTCCCTTGGAAACCTTAACCCGCACGTTGGGCGCGATTTCAACGGTGATTATGGTGTCGGTAATGCCGGTAATCTTACCGTGTATACCGCCGGTGGTCACCACCATGTCGTCACGCTTCAGGTTGGTCAGCATTTCCTGATGCTTTTTGGCCTTGGTTTGCTGCGGCCTGATCAGAAGAAAATAGAATATGACAAACATTAATATCAGGGGTACAAAGGCCCCAAACCCACCGCCACCGGCCTGTTCGCCGGCCGAGGGTGCCATTGCATAGGCAACGCTCAGTATTGAAAACATAATAGGTACTCCTCCATGGTAATTATAAATAAAGCCAGTAACTTACCATAATTTTTATGAAAAAATAAACAAAATTTTTAGTATATCCATCCATTTACAAAGGTATGCAAAGGAAATGTGCCCCGGAACTCTTTATATCGCTAATTTTCCTTATAAAATAAGCATGGCATCGCCATAGCTGAAAAAACGGTACTTTTTTTTCACAGCTTCATGATAGGCCTGCATAATCAGCTCCTTTCCGGCAAAGGCCGACACCAGCAACAGCAGGCTGGATTTGGGTAAATGAAAGTTGGTTATCAGCCGGTCTACCGCGTTGAAGGAATAACCGGGATAGATAAAAAGGTCCGTGGATCCCCGGCCGCTTTTGAGTATGCCGTCCGGGCCGGTCATGGTTTCAAGGGTGCGGGTCGCCGTGGTACCCACCGCAATGATGCGATTGCCGTCCTGCCTGGCGGAGTTCACCCGTGCAGCCTCTTCTTCGGTCACCTGAAAGGTTTCGGAGTGCATGCTGTGTGCCTCAAGCGCCTCTTCCTCACGGATGGTTTGAAAAGTGCCGTAGCCCACATGCAGGGTGATGTAGGCAAAACCTGTGCCCTGCTGCTGGATGACGTCCATCAGCGAACGGGTGAAGTGCAACCCGGCGGTGGGGGCCGCAACCGCGCCGTTGTGCCGGGCATATACGGTCTGGTAGCGCTCCCGGTCGGCGGGATCGTCCGCCGCAAGGCGGCTGCGCTTGATATAGGGCGGCAGCGGGGTTTTTCCGCCGGCGCTCAGCGCTTCCTCGAGGTTTCCCTGGTAGTACAGTTGTACGCGCCAGGTGTCGCTGTCCATGTGCTCGAGTATTTCCGCCCTGAGCTGTTCGCTGAAGAAAACGGTTGACGGCGCATCGATTTTTCGGCGGCTTTTCAGCAGCCCCTCCCAGATTTGAGAGCCTGCGGAGCCGTTTTCCAGGAAGTTCAACAGGAACAGCTCAACCCAGCCGCCGGTTTTTTTTGTGCCGAACAGGCGGGCCGGTATGACCCTGGTGTTGTTGGCTACAATCAGGTCTCCCGGGTTGAGATAGCCGGGAAGTTCATGAAAAACCGTATGCTCAATCCGGCCGCTGCTGCGGTCGACAACCATCAGGCGCGAGTCGTCCCGCTTGTGCGCGGGGGTTTGCGCAATCAGCTCTTTGGGTAACGGGTAGTCGAAGTCCTGTAGTTTCATAAAGGTTTCAAACCCGGTGTTTCGGGCCCAGCTTTTTTACCGTGTATTGGCGCTTATTACAACAATATGGTATAACAAAATAAAAACAAATAATTATACTGTACTTTTTACGAAAAGTACACGGTCTTGTTAGCTATACTGTTTGCGGCAAGAGTTGCCTATTGACAGGGTCGAAAAATTTATTATTCTAGTACATAGATTGGAGTGGGTGTTCGTTGAAACGGTTTCCTGCTCTCTGACACTGTAATGAAAAGACCCTGGAGCCATGAGCAGTAACAGTCCGGAATTTCAAGATAAAGTAGAAGGGCAGACAGAGCTGTCCGAGCCGCCGCTGTTCCGGGTGCTGTTGCATAATGATAACTATACCACCATGGACTTTGTTGTGCAGGTACTGGAAACGGTGTTCAACAAAAAGCCGGCCGAGGCAACCCAGATAATGATGAACGTGCATAAGAAAGGCATGGGGGTTTGCGGAGTCTACCCGGTTGAGGTTGCCGAAACAAAAGTAGCGCTGGTGCATCATCTGGCTCGTGAAAATAACTATCCCCTAAAATGTTCTATGGAAGAGATGTAAACAATGATACGCAAAGAACTTGAAATGGCATTTGCCGCCGCAGTACGCGAAGCCCAGAAACGCCGCCATGAGATGCTGACCATCGAGCATATCCTTTATGCGTTGCTGTATGAGGAAACCGGTTCGCGAATCCTGCGCAACTGCGGAGCCGATATTGAAGAGCTGAAAGGCGAGTTGGAAAAGTATTTTACCGAAAA
Organism: Thermodesulfobacteriota bacterium; assembly: GCA_028282925.1. Taxonomy (GTDB): domain Bacteria; phylum Desulfobacterota; class WTBG01; order CAIYCZ01; family CAIRTM01; genus JANQGV01. The sequence continues at coordinate 335 of JANQGV010000079.1, read as the reverse complement.
GATGGAAATCCTTCCCGAAGACAGCGAGAAGGACATTATTCAATCAATAGGTGTGCAGCGGGTGCTGCAGCGGGCCCTGATGCAGGTGCAGGCCTCGGAAAAGGGTGAGGTTGATGCCGGTGATGTGCTGGTGTCGATTTTTGATGAAGAGGGTTCCCATGCCGTCTATTTTCTGAAGTCCCAGGGGATCAATAAAATCGACATCATGGAATATATTTCCCACGGTGTGTCACGATCCAGCGACGATGCATGGCAGCCCCCGCCCGAACCCCAGGAATCCCCGGACAAGCAGGAAGCCCCGGAGAAGAAAAAAGCCAAGCCGGGTCCCCTTGAGC
>JANQGV010000026.1 GCA_028282925.1 Thermodesulfobacteriota bacterium | reverse complement strand
AGGGTCGACATGTTTGAGTCCCGTTTTTCAGGGGCGAGTTTGTTGACCCGCCGACTGAAATCGTGCCGCGAGGGTATCCCGCCGGCGGCGGGACAAGTTGCAGGGCGCCTTTTCTTTTGCCTACTTTTCTTTGGAGCGAGCAAAGAAAAGGAGGAGAAGACGTGTAGCGTTTTATAAAAGTGTTATTTTGTCCAGGAACGTTAAAAACCTTTTCGATTAGGAAAAAAGGATCCCATTTAATATTTAGTATGGATAAAATACAAAAAAGATAAGCGAAATTCCACCCAAAATCCACATCCCCGGCGGAATATCCTCTTTCTGCCCGGCAAACATCTTTATGAGCGGATACAGCACAAAGCCGGCGGTAATCCCGATACCCATGTTGTAGGTGAAGCTCATCAGGGTAATGACCGCAAAAATCGGCACCGCTTCGGTCATATCATCAAGGTGCGCCTTGCTTATGGTCGACAGCATCAGCAAACCCACCACAATAAGCGCCGGGCCATAGGCACAGGCCGGTATGACCGCCAGAAACGGTGCAAAGAAAAGCCCGGCCAGGAAAAGAAGTGCGGTAACCACCGCCGTAAGTCCGGACCGGCCACCTGCTTCAATGCCTGCCGCCGATTCGATAAAGGTTCCGGTTGTGGTTGTACCCAACAGAGAGCCCACAATGGTAGCCAGGGCATCGCACAGCATCGGTTTTTCTATCTCGGGCAGGTTGCCGTTTTCATCCAGCAGGCCCGCCTTGTAGGACACCCCGATAAGGGTTCCCATGGTGTCCACAAAATCCATCACAAAGACCGTCAGTATCACCGAAAAGAACCCCCATTTCAGGCAGCCCAGAACATCGAGCTTGAAGAGAATCGGCTCCAGCGATGGGGGGGCGGCCACCCAGACATCCGGCAGATCGATAACCCCGGACAGGTTGGCCAGAAACGTTGTGAGCAAAATGCCCCACAGGATCGCGCCTCGTATTTTTTTAATCATAAAAAAGACGATGAACAGGAAGCCGAACACCGACAGGAGCACACTGGTTTCCTTGAGATTGCCCACATGCACCGGGGCCCCTGGAGAGCCGACCACTACAATACCGGCATCGTTGAGGCCGATAAACGTGAGGAAAAAACCGATACCCACCGCGAAACTCACTTTCAGGCTTTCCGGGATCTGGTTGGTGAGCCAGGACCGAAACTTAAAAACGGTCAGGAGTGTAAATAAAACGCCGCCGATAAAAATGGCCCCGATAGCCGTCTGCCAGCTGTAGCCCAGCACTTTGCAGACCGTGTAGGCCACAAAGGCGTTTTCTCCCATATACGGTGCAATAGCAAACGGCCGTTTGGCATACAGGCCCATGGTCAGGGTGCCGAAAAAAGCGCTCAGGATCGTTGCCACCATGGACGGGCCGAATGGAATCCCTGCCGCCTCAAGGATCTTGGGATTGACGATAATGATATAGGCCATGGTCATGAAGGTTGTGATACCGGCAATAACCTCCTGACGAATACTGGTTTCCAGTTCTTCAAGCCTGAAATACTTTTTAATCATCTCCATATACCACCCTCCGGCATAATGGTGTATTTGTGCATCAGGGTATTGTTTCAGGGAATATCACGAGGTGTTTCAGCCAGCCCCAATAGCGGTATCTCTTGATGAGCGTTCTCCGACAGTCTCTTTGCCATCATAAAGCCATATTAGCCCACTTAACCGAATCGAGAAAAAAATCCGGCAAACCTTCTTCAGCAACCTGCAGTTTGCCCGCACAGGATGCCGTTGTATCCCAGTCCCCCTTTTCATAGGCCAGCACAAGATTGAACACATCGTTGAAGATATTTTCATCCCCGAGCAGCGCCCCTTTGATATCGTCAAGGATCGGCAGTTCAGAGAGTATCTCCTGCATCGGCCTGTCCACCAGCCCGTCGATTACTGAAAAAAGCCCCATCATGAAAAAGTCGGCGTTACGCTTTTCCATCCCCATACTGTTTGCCAGAAATTCACAGAATCTGGCCCTGATAAGGGACAACACCAGCAGTTCCTGGGGTTTGTCATACCCCATGCCGCTGAGGGCCACGATATTGATCCATTTTTTCACTTCTCGAACCCCAAGGAGAACCAGTGCATGCCGGATGGATTCCACCTTGACCGTAAAGTTGAAAAAGGCCGAGTTCATAAACCGCAGCAGTTTGTATGACAGTGCGATGTCCCGCCGGATAATGTCCTCTACCTTTTCAAAATCCACATCCGGCTTGTTGACCTCGTTCAATACCCGTAGATAATTGAGCTTATTGGAAGGAATGTCTTTCCCTGAAACAACATCGGGCGCACTGAAAAAATAGCCCTGGAAATAGCTGTAGCCCAGGTCCTGGGCCTGCTGAAACTCCTCGATATTTTCAACTTTTTCAGCTAGAAACTTGATATCGGAGTTGTGACACTCTTCTATCACATGCTTCCGCTCATCGCCCGTAGTGAGCTTGAAATCAACTTTGATAATGTCGGCGAGATCGATAAGGGGCCGGTATTTTTCCTCAAATACAAAATCATCAAGTGCCAGCACGTAACCCGACTGCTTCAGTTTTCGGCACGCGGCCACTACTTCTTCATCAGGCTCCACCGTCTCCAGTATCTCTACGGTTACCAAATCTTTGGGGATAACGGACGGGGCCCCTTTCACAAGCAGATTTCGAGTAAAATTAATGAAAGCCCTCTTGCCTTTTGTAAGAGAATCCATGCCGATAACCAGCAGGCTGTTGGAGATGACCTTGGAGGTTGAGTGGTCGCCGTCAAGGCTTTCGTCATAAAAGTTGGCTATGCCGGAACGAAAGAGTAATTCATATGCATGCACATTCTTTTTCTCGTCAAAAATCGGCTGTCTGGCAACAAAAACGTTCATCTTTCCTCTGTCCAATAGAAATACCCAGCTATAGTTTTCTTCGGCTACTTGGCAACACTGCTTTACAAGATTTAAAAAAGATTATCGATATTGATGCACTGGTGCAGGACTCCGCGAAACAGGTGTTTGTTAACGATAAGAATAAATCACCATACACAACATATTCTAATATAATATATCATTTTTATACAATTACAAGCAGCCCCGGTTTCCAAAATTCATTGTAGAGAGCCGGAAAACGTTTGATCGTTCCCCGCCTGCAGAACCCGCCGTGCAGCGTTGTGCCGTATCCCTAAAAGTGTTTAAATTACCTTGACAAATCATGTGACTTACAGTATTTCTATCTAATTATTTGTAAACTAAGGAAGAACCCAGTATAATGGGTGTTCTTTTAAATAAGTCAGGCAAAAAAACAAACTAATAATATATTGCATAGTGTTGAAAAAGCCGCACAGAGGAAATAGCGAAAGGAGTCACCATGGAAAAAAAGAAATGTGTCCCGAACCGGCTTCCCCCTGAAGTATATACCGCACTGGAAGACATTGTAGGGTCGGAATGGATATCTGAAGACCGCGCTGTTGTTGAGTGCTACAGCAAATTTTCTGTTGATTCAGGCGGTACCCTGAAGAAACATGCAAAAGACCCCAGCAATATCCCGGCATGTATCATCCTTCCCGGGAGCACAGAAGAGGTACAGGCGATTGTTCGGGTGTGCAACCGGTATAAAATAAAGTTTATTCCTTTTACAAACGGCATGATTACCTTCAACGGCCCCACCACACCGGAGCCGACACTCTGTATTCATGTCAGCCGCATGAACAAAGTCCTCGATATAGATGAAGACACTATGACGGCCCGGGTACAGGCCTATGGCGATTACGCCCAGGTTCAGGCCGATGCCATGAAGGTCGGACTCTGGAACGGCGGCACCCCGCTCGCAACGACCCTGTGCAAGCTTTCCTCCCAGAGCGCTTTTGCCGGCGTCTGGCAGACAGACCACAAATACGGCACCCTTTCACGCAACATTGTAAGCATTAAGCTCGTTACCGCAGCCGGCGACATACTGGTAACCGGCTCCGACTCCGTATCCGGCATGGATACTTTCTGGGAATACGGCCCGGGCCCCGACCTGTTTTCCCTCGTGCGGGGCAGCGGCGGAACCACCGGTATTGTTACCGAAGTTGTTGTAAAACTGCACGCATGGCCCGGTGGTGAAGAACTGCCGGAGCCCCCGGCGGGACGCCCATGCATTCAGACCTATATGGATGCAAAACACGATACCGCCCCTTTCCCCAAGCGCTATAAACTCCTGTGGGTCGAGTTCGAGGACTTTGAAACCGAACTGAAAGCCCTGCGCGAAATCGGCCATGCCGCAATCGGTCAGGGCCTGAACGCCACCGGCGTATACAATGCCTACTACTGCTCACAGACCCAGGACATGACCCTTGACCGCGTTGAAAACAAATTTTTTCCGCCCTATAACTGCTACGTCATTATCGGCGGCGTTGTTTCCGAAAAACAGATCGAACATGAGGAAAACATCGTTCGTGATATCATCGCCGAAGTCGGCGGTACGTTCCTGGAAGGCGACTACAAGTCCGACGTCCAGTACGCCCTGGCCCCCTGGAACCTGGATTGCATCCGCCACGTCACCGGCTACCGCATGAATCGCCACGCATACTGCGGATCCAACATTCTGGGCGGCCCGGTAGACACGGTGGCCCGCAAAACCAGACAGGTATGGTCCAAAGCCATTGATACCTTCGGGGAAACCTATGTCACCGACCGCGGCGGCATGGACGATACCCCGTTTCTTTACTCCAGCAACCACAGCGGCCGCTACTGGCTGACCGAAGCCGATGTATACCCCGACATGACCAAGCCCGAGCTGCTGCAAAAAGGACAGGCCCTGGTTGCCTGCGGCATCGTCAACACCATCGCCGACAAATTCGGCCCCGGCGCCAACGGCCTTGGGGTATCCATCGAACCCATAACGTCTTTTATGCCCGAAGTCGGCCCTAACGCTCACATGCTCTTCAGGGGAATCCGCGATATGTTCGATCCCAATGGACTGTGTGCACCCGGCCGTCAGATCTTCACAAAGGAAGAATATGAGGCATTCCCGGAAGAGGCTGCCGCCGGCCTGAACAAACTGCGGCAGATGCACGGGCTCGACCCGATTCAACGCTAACGGTGGTAGTGCACTATAGAGAAAACCTTTGAACGTTACAGAGAGAGGAAACAAAAATGGCGGTTCAAAAAAGTGATATAGAAAAAATCGTTGGACAGGGCAATGTCCTTGATGATGAGGCCACCCTTGCAGCGTATTCAAAAGACCAGAGCTTTGTTTCTGCCCGCAGACCCGATCTGGTTGCATATGTAGAAAACGGCGAACAGGTTCAGGCAATTATCCTCAAGGCAAATGAAACTAAAACCCCGGTAATTCCATACAGCTCAGGCATGAACCTGCATGGCGCCACCATCCCGGACCAGGGCGGCATCATGCTTGACATGTCGCGCATGAACAAGATCATCTCCATCGATGAAGAAAACTGGTATGTCATCGTTGAGCCGGGCGTTACCTATCAGCAACTGCAGGACAACCTGACGGAAAAAGGCCTGCGGATCATGGTGCCCTTCGGCACCCCCCCGCAACGCTCTGTTCTAACCAGCTACCTTGAACGCGACCCGGTTATGGCCGCGCCCAGTTTTGAGCACGGCAACTATCTTATCATGGATACCGAACTGGTACTGCCCAACGGTGAAATTTTCCGGACCGGCAACTGGGCCTCCGGCGGTGATCCCGGCGCACCAAGCGGACCTATCCGCAACACTCTTTTCCGCATGTTCACCGCTGCCCAGGGCACCCTCGGCATTATGATCAAAATGGTTCTCCAGGTAGAGCCGATCCAGAAGCACCAGCAGTTATTCTTCATCCCCTGCAACACCCTTGAGGAAGCCACCGGTGCGGTAAAGGCCATGCAGCTCAGGGAAATCGGAACCGAATGCCTGATCCTGAACAGCTTCAACCTGGCTGCAATGTGTGCCGACGGATGGAACATTCCTGAACAGTTCCCGGCCGAAGCCTCTACATCGGCCGATTTCGAAGCAATGCGCAAAGAGCTGCCTCCCTGGGTGATCACCGTATGCATCAACGGCAACATCCGCCGGGCCGAAGAAAAGATAGCCTATGAATCCGAAGCGCTCAAAGAAGTGTGCGACAGCGTCAACCTGCCCCTGCTTGAAAATCTGCCCAACGTTCCCGGTGCGGATATCATGATGAAAAACGAGCTGCTGCGCCCCTGGTCCATACTGAAAAAATTCAACTATAAGGGGTCTGTAAACGACCTGACCTTCAAAGCTCCCCTGAAGAAAGCAGCGGAGCTTGAGAAACGCCTTCAGGAGCTTGCTGGCAAGCACGGATATTCCACCGGCGACATCGGCATGTTCCTGCTCCCGCTGGAGCGCGGCCGTGCAGTACACTGTGAGTTCGATCTGCACTCACCTGCCGAATGCGGTGATGCCCGTCACGCGGTAAAAGCCCTCTGGCTTGAAGCTTCTGCAGACCTTCTCAACAACGGCGCCTATTTCGACCGTCCGTACGGAGCCTGGGCCGACATGATCTATGCCAGGGCTGCCAACTACACCCAGATGCTGAGGAAGCTCAAAGCAGACACAGACCCGAACAATATCTTAAACCCCGGGAAACTCTGCTTTACATAATAATGAACATACTTTTTTACGAATCAATTTATAACAGGAGGTTAACGTAGACATGGCAGATTATGATGTGATAGTGGTTGGATGCGGACCGGCCGGGCTTATGGCCTGCGGTGAGCTGGCCAAACGTGGTGTTAAGGTTCTGGGCGTGGATAAAAGCCCTGACCTCGGACGAAACACCCGCACGGCTTCCGGATACTGTTTTGTAAACCAGCCATTCAACAATTGTGTTATCAGAACAGAAGAGAAGCCCGAAGAAAACCGGACCTACATGCACTTCGACTCGCTTGGATTCTCCACCTATTACACAGGTATTATGCAGGGCGTGTATCATTCATACATGTTCTCCGATACCGGTAAATGGTGGCGGGCATCCACAACTAAAAAGCCTTTTTACAACCTGTTCAACCCCGGCCAGTGTAAAGCCGACCGCTATGAGTGGGCCCAGAAAAAAGGCGCTGAATTCCTGACCGAAACAATGGCCCTGCGCGTAGAGCAGTCCGACAAGGAAGTACGCCTTACGGTACGCACCAACGGGAAAAACCGGGTTCTGACCTGCAAAAAAATGATCGCATCCGACGGTCTTTCATCCCGCATGGCTAAGGTGTCCGGAGCCAACAAAAGCCGCCAGTTCTTCGGCAAAGGCCCCACCATTGAATACGAAATGGTGGGAGTCGACATGCCGTATGATCGCGGTGACTGCTTCTTCTTCGGCGCAAAAAACTTCGGCGGCATGGCCGGGGGCCTGATCATGGTACCCAGCCCCATCGCCGAAGACGCTTACCGTCTTGAAACAATCTCGGTACTCCCGGCCTCCACCGGCGAAGCAATCATCGAGCACTTTACCAAGAAAGGCCCTTTCTCAAAATGGTTCAAGAAGGCCAAAATCGTTGACAAGAGCGGCGCCATGGTTGAAATGCTCACTCCCATGCTGGACCCGGCATACGGCAACATCCTTTTTGTCGGCGATTCGGCCGCCTGGCTCGAATGCCTCTACCAGAGCGCAACAATGGCCGGTTATATGGGTGCGGTTTGCATCGAGGAAGAACTGGAAGGCAAGAAAGGCTTTGCTCACTACAAAAAATTCTGGGAAGACCATTTTGAATGGGTCAAGAACCCGGTCCGCATGGCCGACTACATGAAACGGGTTATGTTCCCACGCTTCTTCTCCGTAAAAGAGCTGGACTTCCTGTTCGACCTGTCCCAGAAATACCCCATCGTCATGGAAGAAGCCGAGGCAACACCCTACGACTTCACCACCATGGTTATGCAGCAGTTTATCGCTATGGACGAAGTTCCTGATGACCTTAAAGACCGTATGCGCATGGTTATCACAGCCGATATGGGCGTACTGTCACAGTTGATCGGACAGGTTCAGAAGTCATAACCAAGCACTACATCATTCTGACTCTAAAAAGCCGTTACCTGCTGGTAACGGCTTTTTTTGTACCCGGAACCCTCTCTATACATCAAGAAATGTATTACACAGCCCCTTGACCACGCTTGACATTGTGGGGTATCGAAAACCCGATTGTAGTTCCCGACCCCACGATACTTTTTACAAAGATATCTCCGCCGTGGGCTTCGATAATACGCTTGGAAAGAGTCAGCCCGAGACCGACGCCGCCCGTTGTACGGGCCCGGCTCCGGTCGGTCCGGTAAAACGGCTTGAATATATTTTCCAGCTCTTTTTCTTCAATGCCGATCCCCTGATCAGTAATCACAACCTGCTGCATATCCTGCTCGTCATACATCCGCACTGTTATAAGGCTTTCGTCAGAAGAATACTTAATTGCATTATCAAGAATATTATAAACAACTCTTCTCAAAAAAACAGGGTCGACAGAAACCTCCTGCAGACTGGTGCCGTTGAAGAATTTGATCCGGTGTGTTTCATGTGCTGCCCGATATCGGTCAATGATGTCAATCATAAAATCTTTCATGAGTATTGTTTCACAGCGGAGCGGCAACTGTATATCATTACGTCCTTCAGCATCGAGTTCCAGGCGTGAAGCAATCAACACGTCATCGACAAGGCCTTCCAGTTCGGATAAATCTTCGGCAATCAACGCACATTGTTTTGCATCGAGGCTGGTAACATCTTCGGCTGCAATATCAAGGGCAACCCGTATACGCGACATCGGCGTTCTCAGTTCATGGGAAACATTGGCCAGCAGTTCTCTTTGCGACTGCATTAACGCATTGACACGGTCTGCCATTTCATCAAATGTTTTTGCCAGGGTGCCCAGCTCATCCTTACGTTTCATGCCCGCTCTGACACTGAAGTCTCCCTTGCCGAAAGCATCTGCCGTCTCAGAAAGGCGGCCTATGGGAACGGCAAGCGAGCGTGCAAGAATAAATGAAAAAAGTGCAATGATAATAAAAACTACCATTACAGCATGTAGTAGAAACAGGGGGGGGGCTTTGGGAAAAGGACAATAAAGCCCATAGCCGACACTTTCACCGCCATATATAACATTAACAGCAGTGTGAGGAGGAGGGTCTTTGTACATGTACGTCCCTTGCGCCCGCAAACGTTGCAACTGCCGGCTCGCCAAGGGTTGCAGTGGAGGACTGCTTTTAGAAGCAATAAGCTTGTTATTGTTATCATACAGCGAAAGCCTGAAGGGGGCACGACTGGCTGCCTGTTGCATGAGGTATGGCTGGTCCCAGTTTTCAGCAACAGTCGCTACAACAAACTCTGATGTCTTCAAAAACGGCCTGCCGCCTTTTGCTTTACCAATAGATATAAAAACAACAGCGGAAACAATAATCATGACGCTGCTGAACAGATACACCCGTACCATCAGCCGTTTGGGCCAGATAATTCTTCGTTTAACCGGCATCGTACTGTTCTCCACTGGCAAACATATACCCCGTACCGCGAACCGTTTTGATGAGGTTCGGTTTTTTGGGGTCATCACCGAGCTTGTGCCTTAAACGTGAAATGTGCACGTCGATTGAGCGGTCAAAAAACTCCTCTGAATTTCCTTTTGCAAGATCCAGCAACTGCTCACGGCTCAAAACACGCCCCGCGCGCTCGGCAAATATCCGCAACAGTTCAAACTCATAGGCGGTTAAATCGAGCTCAATGCCGTCGAGCACTGCCATCATGCTGCCGGGGGCTATTTTGAGCCCGCCGACCTGCAGCGCCCTGTGCGCCGGCCCGGTTTTGCCGCGTGAGCGACGCACACAGGTTCTGATCCTGGCCAACAGTTCGCGGGAGGAAAACGGCTTGGTAACATAATCGTCCGCCCCGAGCTCCAGCCCCATAACACAGTCCGCTTCTTCGTCCCTGGCGGTAAGCATGATGATGGGAACATCCGAGTGCCGCCGGATTTTGCGGCACACTTCAAGTCCGTCTATGCCCGGAAGCATCAAATCCAGCAGAATGACGTCATAACGAACCCTCATGGCTTCAGCAAGCCCGGACTTTCCGTCGTGAACAATCATCACCACCAAATCATGCTTTCTCAGGTACTGTGCTGTAAGGTCGGCAAGCCTGCGATCATCCTCAATCAGCAAAACAACAATTGTTGCCTGATCCTCTGAAGCTATTTGTCCTTTCGTCATGGTACGGTCTCCGAAGGAATCTCAATCAAATTTTAATAAAAAACAACAATTTTTACCTTGAAAAATTAAAATACACACCCATTGTCTCTGGACTCACTTGATCAATGCGCTACTCTTACAATGTATATAGACTACTTTTCGGCTTTATGTATGAATTATTAAGAAGTGTTAAGAAGGCAGCAAGCCAATTATAGCACAGGTATTATATAAAACTTCAGCTTGGAAAGTGTATTACTCTACTCCTGAGGACAACATAGAAACAGAACACGAGGGTTGGTGAAGTGAATATTAGTGCATATATCCCAGGGATTTAAGGCTTTGAATGGTTTTTTTGTCTACACCAATTGGACATACTGAAGAATCAGCAAGTTGCAGATCCCGGATGTACCCGTCGAGTTTTTTTTTGATCTTACTCAGTTCTAAATGATTTTTACCGGCAATATTATGCTTTTCATCCGGATCAGCCGTTAGGTGAAACAAAACATCTTCCCCCCCGAACGCCTTCATATATTTATAGTCTCCGGATCGAAACGAAATAAGGTCTTGTGCAAACCGCTTTGTCCACTGATTGTACTTCCAGCTTGGATCAGAATAGTTTTGTGAAATAATTTTTTGACCTTCACTGTTATTCAACTCCACGCCCTGTATATCCGGTGGCATTTGAATGCCAAGATATGTCAATATGGTCGGCACAATACCTGTTAATGAAACTGGAAAGTCAATAGAACCTGTTGTGCCGTCCTTCTTTGGATATTTAATCATCAGCGGCACCTTGATTGTTTCCTCGTAGAGCGACGTACCATGAAGCATTTGTCCATGTTCACCGAATGATTCACCATGATCGGATGTCATAATAATGATACTGTTGTCGTAAAATCCCAATTTCTTTAATGTATCGAACACCTCCCCGATATGTTTGCCGGTAAGCTGGATTTCACGTTCATAATTTTCCGTCAAAAGAGCATATTCATCGGCAAGCAACCCTTTCTTCCCTTTGATTACCGAGTAAATAATGCTGTTCTCGAGGACGGTATAGTTGGGACTGTTCAGGGCATAACGCCTGCGAATATCAAGCGGAATCGTTTCGTCTGAAATGCCGATACCTTCAGGAAGATAAGGATGATGCGCGTCAAAATAATGCAGAAGGAGAAAAAAGGGTTTTTCACGTGGTGCCGCATATTCAAGCCACCTGAAAGCCGATTCATTTATTTGCTTTCCAATTCGATGTCCATAGAAACCGCTGGCCCATAAATAATCCCGGACAGGAATAAACACATCCAAAAAACGCAAAAGACCGAAGGACAAAAAGGCAAAGCAGTAGTTTGAAATAGCGTCATCAAAATAGTCGAATCCCTGATCAAATCCAAATTTCCCAGTTACAAACTCACAACTGGTAATCCCGGCGGTTGTATAACCATTCTGCTGCAAAACTTCAGCAATTGTTACATTCTCTTCGGCTAATTTATTTACGGAGAAAATGTTTCCGGCCGATTCGACCCTATGCCCACCATGAAACCCGGGATATGTGCCCGTTAGAATCGAAGCAACAGACGGTAATGTCCACGACGCAGTTGAATATGCATTTTTGTATACAACACTTTCTTGTGCAAGCCCGCTCAGCACCGAACTTGTTTCTTTTGCATAACCGTATGATGACAAAAAATCCGCCCGAATAGTATCAGTTATAATAAGAATAACATTTGCCTGTTTATTACTTGGGCCTGATTGTTCAATGATGCCTGATTCAGCAACGTTTTTTTTGTATATAATACAGACGGCGCAGATAATCACTGTCAGCATTACCATAGACCTTTTCGTTCTTGTCACAAGAAGCGGAGAAACAAAATACAGGAAAGAAAAAACCACCCCCCCGACACACACGGCTACCAGGAGCGTAGATCCGAATGACATACCAGTGCCCCAGTATGCTCCTTTTGGAAAACAGCGGATAATACTCCAGAATATCTCCACCGACACACAAAGACTCACACCTGTCAAAAACACATTTCTGGTAAACGCTTTACAAATAAACATAAAGATTTTCACACAGGGTGGGACCAGAATCACTCCTGCTATCAGGTGATATCTGAATGCAGGGAGATGGTGTGCATTGCTGAGATCATATATATTTACCAAGCAGTTAATCGTTATTGAAACCGTTAAGACAAGAATATCATTAAAGCGGCTTTTTCCCTGAATAAGCCCTTTCAGTGTAACCGACATCAATAAGGCAGCAAACCCGGCAACTATTCCCACACAAAGATATATGAGCATGATTTTCAGACATTCGCCGGGTGCCGGAACAATATTCAGATCGATACCGTTTGATTGAGTAAAAGTGAAGATAAAAAGGAATGAAAGATCGATAATAAAAAAAAGTGTCCAATAAACCGGGGCTAAAAGAGTTGACCGTATTGTTCCCATCTGTTTTACCCCTTCTCAATGTAAAGCATTCCGTTCGCCTTACCCTTTCCAATCGATCTTTTAGGGGCCACACTATGTGGTATTCGTTCCTATAGTGCAAATACCGACCTATAAGCTTTTTTACCTGATTATTTTCTTAGAAAATTTTTTTTTATTTTAACACATGTCCTAATGGTATTGCACATTTTCGTGAGATAATGATTGCATCAAATAAAAAAGCATTAGTGGTAATGAATGGGTCTGACCCTTCGAATAGTATTGTTTAAAGCTTACAATATTTTACGAATACATGGTAGTAAATAGTTTCATTTTTTATTTTTTTCTGCAGTTTCTGAAACACATAGCATCGATGATGACATTCTCTCATTCCCCCGGCTGTAGAGAACTGTTCTCTGTGGAAGCTTACAATACATTATCATTATATTTCAAGATTCATTTAAAATACCCTATCCGTAACTTCAGCAACAGCTTTGAAATGTAAAAAGCGGTAAAGCATTCTACGACCGTCGTCTTACACAACCCATAACACAGAAGAAAATAAGCTATCCCAAACACTTAAAGCATTGTACTGCAGGGCTGTCATCATATTGATACAGGTTCAATGCTTCGGCAACTACAGTGGCATATTGCGAGAAACTGCTGCGGCGCAGACCGAAATACCGGATCACACCCCAGCATATCCATATTAGACCCTATATCGCCGCCGGCACCAAGCGCACTGCATAACGCAGTCATATCAGTCGGCACCAGAGTACTTTTAACGCCGGTTCTTTGTTTCACCATTAATTCTCCTTAATGACAATTGCTGTATGCCCTTAATGACAATTGCTGTATGCTCTTAGGCAGGCGGACCGTTACGTCCGTTCCCGTTCCGGGAACACTTTCAACGGCTATACCACCATTGTGCCCCTTAATAATAGACTTTACAAGCGAAAGCCCCAGACCGCTTCCGATAACGTGCCGGGTTTCGTCCGTTCTGATGCGAAAAAACCGATCGAATATGCGTTCCAGATGATCAGGTGCAATGCCTATTCCGTTGTCGGCAACCGTAATTTCGACATGTGCGCCCCTTGAGCGGCTTCGGACATGTACTGTCCCTCCAGCCCTGTTGTATTTAACGGCATTACTTACCAGGTTTGCAAAAACACTTACAAGACCTTGCCTGTCGGCTTCAACCGCTGCTGCCTTTGCAGAGACTTTATTCATTATGGTTATATTTTTTTCACGAGCATCATCCTGACATATTTCAACCGCTTCCTGAACAATCTCCTTCAAACACACAGGCTCCTTATTCTGCAAAAACGGCTCTGTTTCAAACCGCGAAACATCAAGAAGATTTTTAATCATGCCGGTCAGCCCCGACAATCTACCCTGTACTCGCTCAAGAATCATGTGCTGGTCGCTGGTTATTTCTCCGGCAAGCCCCTTGAGGAGATTAAAAAGCTGCTGCTGGATGGAATTGAGTGGTGAACGAAGCTCATGCGAAACAAGGTTTACGAAATCCTGCATTCTTTGCCTGCGTTCCCGGCGCAATGCTTCTGTTTCCAGCATCAGGTCTCTTTTTTCAAAGGCACGCCTGACGACAATACGTAACTGGTCGGGAGTAAACGGCTTTGCAATAAAATCATAGGCCCCGTTTTTCATGGCCTCCACGGCATTTTCAATGGTTGCATACCCGGTAATAACGATGACGATTACATCAGGATATGACTGTCGGACGTTTTTCAGCACTTCCATCCCGCTGATACCCGGCATCATCAGATCAAGCAACAGGAGCTGATAGCTGCCGGTTGCAATGAGATTGAGCCCCTCCCGGCCGTTTTCGGCCGTTCCGGTTTGCCACCCCTCCTTTACAAGAATACATTCCGCTCCTTCTCTTATAATTTTCTCATCGTCAACTACAAGGATGCACATTGTATCACATTCCTTTTTTTCATCTTCACCTTGCATAACAGCAAACCTTTTCGTATATGCCCGGACCGTCATCGCGTGTATCATACACACAACAGGTTGCCTGCGGCAGCATACCGATAATCAGGCTAAAAGTTCTTCTACTCTGTTTACCAGTTCATCGGGCTCAACCGGTTTATCTATATAATCTTCAGCTTCAATTTCCATTCCGTCGCGCATCGAATAGGCCGTTGTCGGGATATGAGAAACAACCGCCGTTAACAGCAGAACCGGTATTGATGAACAGTCCGGATCGCTCTTGAGCTCCTTACAGACTGCATATCCGTCTTTACCGGGCATCATAACATCCAGAATGATTGCATCCGGCTTTTCGGACCTGACCTTTTCCAGACCGGCATCTCCGTCATAGGCGGCTATGACCTCATGCTTTTTACTTTTCAGTAATCTCTCAATTGATTCAACCAGGTCGGGATCATCATCAACAATGAGTATTTTTGCCATATGAAACACCTCCTTTCATCCGTTTACATGTTTTAAAGCTGCGTACCCTGCCGTTATTGCGCAGCCGGGCGAGGCAGCAGCCCGGCTTCATCTGCAATGCGCGGAACCATTTCCTCCCATTCAATTGCCATAATGTGCACTCCGTGAACACCTTCTATCTCACGCACTTGCTGTATTGTCTCGATGCATATCTTAATACCTTCCTCTGCTCGCTTCTCTTTTTCGACCCCCTTAATCCTCTCTATCAATTCATCCGGAACATCCATTCCGGGAACCATATTTTTTATATATTTTGCCATACCGATAGATTTTAAAGGGGTAACGCCGCCCAGGATATGTGCTTTTTCATGCAAACCCCTATCCCGCACCATTTCCATCCACTTTTTAAAGCGCTCGATATTGAAAATACACTGTGTTTGGATGAACTGGGCACCGGCATTAATCTTCTTCGCCAGCCGCACCACTCGAAACTCAAATGGGTCTGCAAATGGATTTGCGGCTGCTCCGATAAACATCCGCGGTTCACCTTTCAGTTCATCGCCGCCGAGGAACTTCTTATCATCCCGCATGAGCTTGACCGTCTGAATTAAATGTATTGAATCCAGATCATACACATTGGCCGCAGCTTCATGATCTCCGAACTTCTGATGATCTCCTGAAAGACACAGGATGGTGTTAATCCCCAGTGACGCTGCGCCGAGAATATCGCTCTGGATAGCAATCCGATTGCGGTCACGGGTAACCATTTGATATACCGGATTAATTCCCATCTGTTTCAGCAGCACACCGGCGGACCAGCTCGACATACGCACAACCGACGTCTGATTATCGGTTACGTTGACTGAATCAACCACTCCTTTCAGAATCTCCCCCTTTTTTTGAATTACTTCCGGCCCGACTCCACGCGGTGGGCCGCATTCGGACGTTACGGCAAAATGCCCCTCCTCCAGTATTTTTTCAAGACGACTGTCGGATGTCATAACTTCAAATCCTCTCTGACAATTCTTCGTGGCCCGCCGTCCCGGCTGGTCGACCAGTCGGATACGGGAATAATATGCTCAAGCTTATCAAGCCGTCCCTGCTCCTTCAGCACATCATAAATCAACTGCCATCCGCAGGTTGTTTCCGGGTCGACTTCACATTTCCCCTGTGTTGATCCGCCGCACGGCCCGTTCATCAGTCTTTTAGCACAGCGTGTCACCGGGCATATGCCGCCGGTAAAATGCAGCTTGCAATTGCCGCATGCCTGGCATCGTTCCGCCCAGACTCCCTGTTGCTCGGTAACACCGATAAAATTGGTGTTGATGCCCGGGTAGATCGGTATTTTCCTGTACATTTCCGCCATAAACTGTACCCCGGCTCCGCAGGCAATAGACACAACCGCTTCATATTCATCAATAAAACTTCTTACCTGCTCCAGGTATTCCGTATCGCATTGCCGCTCAAGGGTTACTTCGTGTATTTCGATTGGGTTGTCATCCTTTTGGCGTGCCAAGTTCAGGGCTGCAGACAGTACGCCGACCTCCTTTTCGCCTCCTGCGCAGCAGACCGTAACACAGCCCCGGCATCCGGCCACAATAATCTTTTTATTTTGGCTTACCATTGCCAGAACATCCTGCAACGGCTTTCCTTCACCGATTACCATCAGCCGACCTCCTCCATTATTTTTTTAACCGGGCTCGGCCCAAGCTCCCGGATACGTTCCGTCATTTCCCGGGCCGCTTCAACAAAGCGTGTGGCCTGGGCAGCCGACATATTGTACATGGCTATGCGTTCACCGCCGATACCGGTCTCATCCAGAATTCTTCGTACATATTCAACCCGCTTTTTGGCCCGGAGGTTACCCGTAAGAAAATGGCAGTCTCCTTCCATGCATCCGGCCACAAAAACTCCGTCTGCACCGTTTTGAAACATCTTGAGCAAATACAGAACATCCACTTTACCGGTGCAGGGCACCTTGATAATTTTAATATTTACCGGATAGGACAGTCGCATGGACCCTGCCAGGTCCGCAGCTGAATAGGCTCAGTATCGACAGCAAAAAGCTGTGATAACAGGCTGAAAATCATTCATTCTTTCACCTCTTCTGAAAGTGCCTCTGTTTTTGCGATAATAATCGTGTCTTCACAGTGCTGCAACTGTATTGCCTTGCCCGGGCATTCGGCAGCACATGATCCGCAGCCCTGACACCTGGCTGCATCGATCTGTGCTACGCCGTCTTCGTTGATAAACGGCACATCATAGGGACAAACCCGCACGCATGTCAGGCAAACCGCACATTTGTCCTCTTCAACCGTTGCAACCATGGCATCAGCCGTAATAGTGTCATGTGCCAGCATGGTACATGCCCGTGAAACAGCGGCCGAGGCCTGTGAAATACTTTCCGGCAACGACTTGGGCGCGTGGGCCAGACCACATAAAAATAGTCCTTCGGTTGCCAGATCCACGGGTCTCAGCTTCATATGGGCTTCCAGTAAAAAGCCTTCCGGTGTACGCTGAAGCTTCATAAGGGCGGCAAGCTCGTCGATATCGCTGGGCAGTACCGCACTGCTCAGAACCAGTGTTGCGGCAGTAATGCTGATATTTTCATTAATAAGGGGATCTCTCACGGTAACAATTATTCCTTTTTCGTTGCTGAGCACCTCCGGCTTGTTATCAAGGTCATATCGGATAAAAACAATGCCGGCTTTTCGGGCACGGGTATAGTACTCCTCAAAAAATCCATAGGTCCGCATATCCCGGTACAGTATATAGACTCGTGCATCCGGGTCGTGTTCCTTTACCTTGAGTGCATTCTTAACCGCTGCCGCACAGCAGACCCGGCTGCAGTACGGTCGTTCCGGAATCCTTGAACCAACGCACTGAATCATAACAACTGTTGACGATTGATGATGACTTATTTCTTGCAGTTCCAGTTTTTCCTCAAACTCCTGCTGGGTCATAACCCGGCTATCCTGCCCGTACCGATATTCATCAGGCGGATACTCCCTGCCGCCGGTTGCAATAAGGGCAACCCCGTGCTCGATGCTATGATAGGCC
The DNA here is from genome assembly GCA_028282925.1 of Thermodesulfobacteriota bacterium. Lineage (GTDB taxonomy): Bacteria > Desulfobacterota > WTBG01 > CAIYCZ01 > CAIRTM01 > JANQGV01. Next base: position 20,874 of record JANQGV010000026.1, on the reverse strand, counting down.
ATGCCCGGTGCCGTCATCACACCGGTTTTAAAATTCCCTTTGAATCCGGTAAAATCCACGATTTCACTGTTCAGCATCACCCGAACCAGCGGGTGGTTTCTCACCTGCTCTACCAGGGAAGCCAGAAAACCCTGGGTATTACTTCCCTCAATCGTATAGTGCAGATGATGCAGGTTGCCGCCCAGCGCGCCCTCCTTTTCAACCAGAACAGCTTCAAATCCCTGGCGTGCTATTCCCAGCGCGGCCGTCATGCCGGCAGCACCTCCACCTACTATCAAAGCTCTTTTATGCATTGAAAGATGTTGCTCATGCAGGGGCTTCAGAAAACCGGCTGCGGAAACCGCCATCCGCACCAGGTCTTTTGCTTTTTCGGTTGCAGGCTGTGGGGAATCCATATGAACCCAGGAACACTGGTCGCGAATATTCGCCATTTCGAACAGATACTTATTCAGCCCGGCCTGGCGAATTGTTTCCTGAAAAAGGGGTTCATGGGTTCTGGGTGAGCAGGAGGCAACCACTATGCGGTTCAGCCTGTTATCCATAATAATCTGTTTTATTTTACCCTGGGTATCCTGAGAGCAGGTATACAGGTTTTCTTCAACGCATGCCACTCCCGGGAGCGTCCTGGCATAGTCAACCACGGACGGCACATCAACCACCCCGCCGATATTGATACCGCAACGACACACAAATACACCGATTCGAGGCTCTTCCGCCTCCGTCTCCAGCTCTGGTGGAAACTCCTCGGTTACGGTAAGCGTATCCCGTGACCGGGCCAGCATTTCCGTGGCCGCACAGGCGGCTCCGCTCGCCTGTGATACGGTTTCCGGAATATCCTTGGGTGATTCGAAAGCGCCGCACACATATATTCCCGGCCGTGAAGTCGCAACCGGCCTGAGCGGCTCAGTTCGACAAAAGCCGTATGTATTAAATGCAACCCCCATCCTTTCTGCTGCCGCCTGTGCGTTGCCCGAAATACTCATGCCCACCGACAGCACCACCAGATCAAACTCCTCCTCGCATACCCTGTTTTCATCATTGATAAAGCTGATCAACAGATTTTTTGATTTGGGCTTTTCAATGATTTTTGACACCTGGCAATGCACATATCGCACACCATGATCATCCCGGGCGCGCTCGCAGTACCCGTCAAATCCCTTGCCGTGGGCCCTCAGATCCATATAAAAAATGGTCGGCATTATATCCGGTGAATGCTCCCTTGCAATAACCGCTTCTTTGGTGGCGTACATACAGCACACCGATGAACAGTAATCCTTATTGCAGGACGGATCACGCGAACCCACGCACTGTATCCAGGCCACACGCTTCGGCTCGCTCTGGTCCGACGGCCGCACGATATGCCCCTGAAACGGACCTGAAGCAGAGAGAATGCGCTCGAATTCCAGGCTGGTAATGACATTTGGATAGCGATGATAGCCGTATTCCTCCCGGAGGCCGGGATCGGTTGTTTCAAAGCCCGGAGCGAGGATAACCGAGCCGACAGCTACCCGCAGCTCCCTGTCAACATCTTCGTGCCGCACGGCATGTGCCATACAGGCTTCTACACACTGCAGGCATTCGCTGCATATTCCACAACTCAAGCAGCGTTCAGCCTCGGCAACGGCATCTTCTTCACGGTATCCGGCCTGAACTTCGCGAAAATGCCGTATTCTGTCGGGTGGTGGCAATTTTTCTGCTTTTTTACGGGCCTCACAGGCCATATCGATCACATCAGGTTCGGAAACGTCATACTCCTTTTCGCGCCCTTCCCGTAAATCCAGCCCCTGCAGGTATCGTGCGATTGAAATTGCCGCCTCACGCCCGGCTCCCAACGCCTCAACAACCGTTGCAGGCCCTGTTACCATATCACCTCCGGCAAACACACCTTTTACACCTGTTTCATACGTCAGCGGATCGGCGTGCAGGGTATTTCCGGAGGAAAATGTGAAATCAGTACGCATTTCCAGGCATGTCATGTCAACCGACTGGCCGATTGCCGCAATTACCGCATCGACTTCAATAATAAATTCCGAACCTTCAACCGGCAGCGGTCGACGCCGGCCGCTTTCATCCGGCTCACCAAGCTCCATTCTTATACATTCAATACCGGTTACCTTTCCGCCTTCACCCACTATTTTCTTTGGAGCGACCAGATAGTGTATGACCACACCTTCCTCTTCGGCTTCAATGATCTCCTCATCCAGGGCCGGCATCTCCTGGCGGCTGCGTCTATAGATAATAAAAGCCTCTTGAGCGCCTTTTCGGAGAGCTGTGCGTACCGCGTCGACGGCAACATTGCCCCCGCCGATCACCGCAACCCGTTTCCCAAGTGATATCGATGCACCGCCGTTTATCTCCCGCAAATAATCAACACCATGGATCACCCCTTTCAAATCTTCACCCGGAATTGCCAGTTTATTGCTGACATGCGCGCCGACGGCCAGATATACCGATTTAAAGCCCCGGGCAAACAGATCATCAATTGAAACGCCTTTCCCGATGGGAGTATTTGTCTTGATCTCAACCCCCAGGCGCTGGATAGAGCCGATATCATGTCTGAGCACGTCCCGGGGCAATCGGTATCCAGGGATACCCCAGGAAAGCATGCCGCCGGGTTCAGACAAGGCTTCAAATATCGTAACCCGGTATCCTTCCAAAGCCAGGTAAAAGGCGGCCGAAAGTCCGGCCGGCCCGGAGCCTACAATGGCAACCTTTTCTCCCCGGTCCTTCTCTATTGCCGGGACCTCATAGTCTCCACTCAGGATTTCCCGATCTGAAACAAAACGCTTCAGCGCCATGATGTTTATGGGGTCATCCACTTTCGATCGGGTGCATTCTGTTTCACAGGGGTGCGTGCAGACCCGGCCGCACACGCTGGGAAGCGGATTATGTTTCCTGATCAAAGCCAGGGCTTCTTTATATTTCCCCTGTGCTATGAGCGCAACGTACCCCTGAACATGAATCCCGGCCGGGCATGCCGCCTTACACGGTGAAATCCCGGCCTTGTCGATAGCAAAAGCGCCCGGTATAGCCTGGGGATAACGCTTGTAAACGGCTCTGCGCTCAGCAAGTCCGGCATCGAATTCACTGGCTACGCTCACCGGGCACACTTTGGCGCAGTCCCCGCACCCGGTGCAGGTGTCCAGATCAACAAACCGCGCTTTCTGATGTATCAGTACGGTAAAATTGCCCGGTTTACCTGAAATCTGTTCAACTTCGGCACAGGTCAACGTCTCAATATTACGGTGCCGCCCTACTTCCACCAGCTTTGGAGATATAATACACATGGAACAGTCGTTGGTTGGAAATGTTTTATCGAGCTGGGCCATCCGGCCTCCGATTGCGGACTCTTTCTCAACCAGATACACCTTGAATCCGCTTTCAGCCAGATCAAGGGCCGCCTGAATACCGCCCACTCCGGCACCGACCACCATGACTGCACCGATCCGGGAAGGGTCTTTTTTATTCGGTACCGTTTGATTATTACGAACCATGTATTACTCCCTGTGTATAATCAACCGGCGTTTCTAAAAAACAAACACAGTGCGAAAGCCGGTTTTGCATGTCGTGCTGCAGATTACAAGAGTCCCTTTGCCTTAAGAAGCGGCTGTGGATCAACGATATGCCTACGCAGCCATTTCCCGGCATCAGGCTCATTGAATGCCAGTCCCATAAGCTCACTGAAATAGAATACCGGGATAGAATACTCCTTTTTATTCAATTCACCGATTTCATCCTGACGCGTGTCGAGATTCACCTGACATAAGGGACAGGCGGTAACAATGCATTCTGCTTCGGTTTCACAGGCCATGTCCAGCATCCGCCCGATCAGTCGCCGGCTGATATCAACATTGGTCAGCAGAAGACTGCCGCCGCAACATTCGGTTTTATAAGACCAGTATATACATTCAGCACCCAGGTGGATGAGGAGGGCATCAAGGCTTCGGGGGTCTTCCCAGTGTGGCTCTTCTGTAATATTAGGCGGTCGCACCAGCAGACACCCATAATAGCTGAGCGCTTTCAAACCGGTAAGAGGTTTGACAATGCGCTCTTCTATGCCTTGAACCATCTCTTCGCTGCAGAGGAACTCAAGTATGTGCCTGACATTTACAGGACGTTTGAGAGCATATTCGCGTGCAACGGAGTCTGATCCGCTCAATTCATGCACAGCGGTTTTCAATCGGCTGAAGCAGGCGGCACAAGGGGTTACCAGATCAGATCCGACGGATTCCGCCAGGGCTAAATTACGACCGGGGAGCGCTGTTGCCAGATACCGGCTGGTACAATGCGCAGAACTGGCCCCGCAGCACGTCCAATCATCAAGTTCTTCCAGCACAACATTCAATGTGCTGCATACAGTCTGAATCGATTCGCCGTATTCCCGTGCAGTGCCCTCCAGTGAGCACCCTGGAAAAAAAGATACTTTCATGTTTTTTTGTTCCCATGCTCATGTTTAAAAATGGCTGCAACCTCTGAGCGGCTTCTACCACGATGGGGCCATAGGCTGATTTTACCGCGCAAAAACAGTTTAAGGCCCAGCTTCATATCATACAGCATATCCTGCAGGTTACCTTTTCCAGGAAGCTTTCTGCGCTTAAAGGTATAGCGCTGCATCAGGCTCAGTTCATGAATGCGGCCGTGTTTTTGTATCTCATTCAGAAATGTGTGATGAAAAAGCGGCGTAGCCGGTTCTGCCGGATATCGGCCGCTCTGTATATGCATGTGCCGCAACTCATCCATTACTCCCGCTATATCTATTTCATTGGGACATCGGGTGTTGCAGGTTTGACAGGATGCACACATCCAGATCGTATGCGATGCCAGGGCTTTTTCCGTGTCATGATAGATAAGATGCCGGATGATCTGATGCGGCAACAGATCCATTGCAAAAGCTACCGGGCACCCTGCCGAGCACTTACAGCATTGATAACAGGCAAACACGTCGTCGAACACCCTGCCTTTTTTAATGAACGAAGCACCCTTTACGATATTCATCATATGCTCCTGCTCGTTTGGTTGTTTTTATTTCCAGCCGTTATTGCTTATAATTTTTCAAAAACGCGCACCAGGCGCTCCTGGTTGCCGACCGCTGTCAGGAGAGCACCCCGGGATATGTCTCGCAATCTGATTATTGTGTCGGCAGCAATCGCGATGCTCTCCTGCTGCTTATCCGGTGCTTTTGCCAATCGGTTGATAACATCATCGGGTATCCGGACACCTTCAATATGACGTGTCATAAAACGAGCCATACCCACCGAGTTCAAAACACACACCTGCGGCAGTACCGGCACATTATACGATGCAGCTTTTTCCAGAAAACTGCGACAGGAATCCGGATCGTAGGTCGGCTGGGTGAAAAAGTACTGCACTCCGGCCCGGATCTTTTTTTCCAGATTCTGCATTTCCACTTCAAGGGCACCGCCGGCAAGACCGATATTCACTTCCGAACCAAGACAAAAGGTGGCGGTCCCCTGCAGATCATTACCGGCCAGGTCGACACCACGCTCGATTTTCCGGGCACACGCAACGAGGGCATCTACATCAAGATCATGCACCTGTTGTGCATCAATATGATCTCCACTTGAAACTTCATCGCCCCGGTTCAGAAGTATATTATCGAGCTTCAACGCCGCTGCACTGAGCATATCCGCCTGCAAGGCCAGCCGGTTACGATCCCTGCAGTTCAGGTTCACAATAGTTTCTATGCCCTGCTGTTTCAAAAGCGCACTCGCTCCAAGAGAGCCCATGCGCATAACAGCACCCTTCATTTCCGGCACATAGAGCGCATGCGCCCTCCCTTTCAATGATGCCGCAATATCACAGAATTCCGTCGCATCAGGCCCCTTTGGTGGTTCAAGCTCTGCAACAATGGTAAACGGATTCACCTCAAGCAATTCCTGAATACTCATGTGGCCTCCTTGTGTCTGTTTTTTCTTTGGCGTTGCCGTGCGGACTTCTCGACCGCACTCCGCACCGCCAGCATCAAATCATCTGTCCCGAACGATTTCACATGATAATAAAAAACATGCTGATGCAGTATGCTGGTTTCCAGTTCGGGTGTATTTTCACCGGCTGTCATAATGATAGGCAGTGCATTGTCAAGCCCTCGGATAATAGGTATTGCTTCCTGCCAGGCCATATCAACTATTCCTACATCAAGCACAAGTACCGATACACATTCCTGCTGGAGTATGCGAATAGCGGCAGTGGCCCGCTCGGTTACAACTGCTTTGAAACCCTGTTGATCAAAAAGCCTGTAGAGCTTTTTGGCCGTTTTGGTATCGTGATCGACTATAAGAATTTTTTCACCCCTGGTCATGTCTTATGAGAATTACAAAACATGTGCCAACAGGCTACAGCCGTATGCCGATGGTATCTCCCGGCAAAAAGATGAGCTTTAACGAACCGTTGTATGTTTTTGCAGGTGGGACCGTAAAATCAGTGCGGTATAGCGGCAAGAATGTAATGGGGGAATAATCCCCATTGGGGAATTATTCCCCGGAAGTGGGATCAAGACCGTACTCTTTGATTTTCGTATAAAGCGTTTTGCGATCAATCCCAAGCAGACGGGCGGCCTTTTTTCTGTGCCCCCCGGTTTCACGAAGGACCCTGGAAATATGCAGTCGTTCTATTTCCTTGAGTGAATGGACCGTGTGGTTTTCCGTGTAGGGCAACGGCACACCGGGAGCCTCTAACCAGGGAAAGCAATGCGGCAGCAGGGTATCACCATCTTCCATAATCAGTGCTCTTTCAATGGCATTCCCCAGTTCTCTGACATTGCCGGGCCAGTCATACCCTGACAGAATTTTCATTGCTTCAGGCGAAACGCCGGTGACAGGGTGTTTTCTTTTCTTGTTGTACAGTTTTAAAAAATGATGTACCAGGAGTGGAATATCCTCTTTTCTTTCACGCAGCGACGGTATATGAATAGGCACCACATTCAGGCGATAATACAGGTCTTCCCGAAATGTTTTCTGTTTTACCGCCTTGCGAAGGTCTTCATTTGTAGCCGCTATGATCCTGACATCGATTTTAATCGTCTTCTCACCGCCCACCGGCTTTATTTCTTTCTCCTGGATTACCCGCAGCAGCTTTCCCTGAATATCATGGCTCAAATTTCCGACTTCATCGAAAAAAAACGTGCCCCCGTTGGCCAGTTCAAAACTGCCGTATTTGGCATGGGTTGCCCCGGTAAAAGACCCTTTGACGTGGCCGAACAGTTCACTCTCCAGCAGTGTCTCCACCAGAGATGAACAGTCAACGGTAACGAACTCCTTTTCCATGCGCAGGCTGTAATTGTGAATAGCCCGGGCTACCAGTTCCTTGCCGGTGCCGCTCTCGCCGCTGATGAGCACCGTACTGTCGGATGGAGCTGATCTGCGCACAAGCTCATAGACATTACGCATGATCTCGCTCTCCCCGATAATCATGTCGCTGTCCTGCTTGGCCTCCAGCCGCCTGCGCAAATGCCTGTTTTCCGTTAAAAGGTTCTTTCTTTCCAGAGCCCGACTCACCGCAATCCTGAACGCATCCGGGGTAAAGGGCTTGGTTATATAATCATAGGCCCCGAGCTTGATGGCTTTAACTGCAGTATCAATGGAAGGGTATCCTGTAATTATTAAAACAGTTATACCCGGATCGCGTTCTTTCATGCGTTGCAGTGTTTCAATGCCGCCCATTCCCGGCATTTTTAGATCAAGAACAACCAGGTCAAAGGACGTCCGGTCAAAAAGCTCCAGGGCTTCCTCTCCTGAGGATGCGGTCTGTGTAGCGTAGGCCTCTTTCACCAGAATGCTGGCACAGCTTTCCTGCATGATTTTTTCATCATCCACTATGAGAATACAGATGCCGCGTTCCTTTGCCATTGCTATACCTTCCGCCTGTCGACAAGGGGCAGTATGATGGTAAAAACTGTATGTTTCCCTGTTTTGCTTTTGACCTCTATGGTACCGTGGTGGCTTTGAACAATGCCGTATGAAGTGCTCAGTCCCAGGCCGGTTCCCTTGCCGACCTCTTTGGTCGTAAAAAAAGGATCGAATATTTTTGAATGAATGTTCGGTGGTATTCCCGGGCCGGTATCTTTAAAAGAAATGAAAACAGAGGTGCCGTCTTTTCGTTTTCCGGTTGTGATGGTCAGCTGCCCGCCGGTATCAGACATTGCTTCTGCTGCGTTGACCATAATGTTCATAAAAACCTGCTTGAGCTGATTGGGATTACCCTGCACAAAAGGCACATCAGGATCAAGCGCTTTGATAATCCTGATATCATGAAAAATAACCTGCTTCTCCAGGAAAAAGAGCCCGTCCAGGATGGCCTTATTGATATCCATGGGCTCGAATCTCGATTCGGTTTGACGCCCGAACTCAAGCAGACTCCTGACGATTTCTTTGCAGCGTGTCGTTTCATCTACAATTTTTTTCATCTCTTCAACCCGCGGATCACCAACCGCTTCAAACTCTTCCTGCAACAGGCTGGCATAGATAAGAATGCCGCCCAGCGGATTGTTCACTTCGTGGGCCACGCCTGCGGCCAGGCTGCCCAGCGACCCCATTTTCTCGGCCTGGAGCAGCCTGAGCTGGGTCTCCTGAAGTTCTTTTTCCATTTTCAGTTTCTCGCGCAGGTCGGTGAAAATGCCCAGGGTTGCAATTTCCTGTGCGTCTTTATACACAATGGAAGCGGATAGGCTTACCGGAATCTCCACGCCGTCTTTGCCGTACATGCTGAAACGAAACTGATCCAGCTTGCCCCGCCCGCCGTAATCATTGCTGCGCAGCTTATGCATAATATCTTTTGCCATTGCCAGGGAATAGAGACGGCTGATGTGATATGAACCGATGACTTCATCGGCCCGGTATCCAAGGACCTTTTCAGCGGCTTTATTGAAAAAGATAATGATACCCTTCCTGTCCGTCGCCACAATACAGTCAACCGAGCTTTCCAGCAGGCTTGTCAGGAAGCCGTACTTTTCCTTCAGATCATGCTCGATAGTCAGCCGCTCGGATATATCAATGACAAGCCCCTGGTAGCCGATAATGTCTCCCCCTTCGTTTCTGCTCACCTTTGCCGTTATTAACACAGGCACGGCTGCCCCACTCTTGCCGGCTAAAGCTATTTCATGTTTTGTAACACTGCCTTCCCGTTTCAGCAGCCTTTGCAGACAGTGTACATCTTCAGACACGGCATACAGGTCTTTTTGAACATCAAGCTGCATCACTTCTTTCTTATGTTCATACCCCAGTATTTTTATAAATGCCGGGTTGCAATCGATGAGTGTCCCGGATTCAAGACTGACGTCAAAAATACCCACATCCGCCATTTCGGCAACAGCTTGAAATATCGCGGCCGTATCCGTCTCGGTTGAAACAAACGCCTTTTTTTGCTTTCGACGAACAGTCATACAATTACATATCGCACAAGATAATCATCAGATGCTTTCTTTTGTTATGTATAGTTATTTTTTGATAAATCTCAAGAGAACATACTTTCTGATGGGGAAAAAATCCACATGAGCGGGTTGTATCTAAAAATTTCGCCTCTTGAACAACAGTAATAAATAATGGCTCAGTAGGCTTTGTATTTGCCCTGGTAGAGTAAATAGTAACAGTCAATGCCTTTATACGGTTTGCCGTACGCTTTAATAAGTATGGTTTTTTTGATCTTTCCCTGATTAAGGCTTTTCCCTACTTTTTCAGTCTTAATTTCCTATCAATAATTTTATTGAGTTCTTTTACCTACATTATTTACCTGCTTTTAAAATATTATTTCATGTTTTTTTGTAATTTATTTTTAATCAAATATTATATTTTATTTTATTTTGTATCGCATTCATAATAGTATTATGCTTTAATTTAAAGTAGGTATTTGCCTTATTTTTCAATTGACAATTATGCCGTCAAAATATAATCTGTGTCATTAATACCAGCACCAAACAGAGTGGTGTATTTACAAACGGAAAGGAGGTGAACAGTAGCAGGATTTTTATATCAATGGAACAAAAAAACTTTAAAAAAAGATGAGGGGAACGTCATGATTAAGAAAACTGTTTTACTGGTTATCGTTTCAATGTGTACTGCAGGTGTCGCCTTTGCCGGGAGCCCCTTTGGCAGCAATCCCATGAATGAGGCCCTGGATGCCATGGATGGCGGAACCGGCTATGTTGTAAATGCACACTGGGTATGGCAGTGGGCCAACGATTTCCACACCTTTGAGCCCGACAATACAACTCCCACAAAAGGTATCATCATCTACCCCGGTGCCAATGTCGATGTCCGTTCATATGCCGTGCTGGCTGCGGAACTGGCCCAAAACGGCTATCTGGTAGCCCTGGTACCCATGCCGTTGGATCTGGCACTGCTGGGATATAACCGCGCCAATAAAGTCATCGATAAAATCGATGATATCGGCACCTGGGCCATCAGCGGCCACTCACTGGGCGGTGTCATGGCCTGTAACTATGCCGAAAGCAACCAGAACAAGGTAGATGGTGTTATCCTTCTGGCATCATACCCTTCGGATTCTTACCGGTTGGACGGCACATCACTTGCGGTCCTTTCAATCTACGGTACCAATGACGGCCTGACAACCCTGGCAGAAATTCAGGCTTCGGTTGCCCATCTGCCCGCTGACGCGGAATTTTACGAAATCGTGGGCGGCAATCACTCGCAGTTCGGCTACTACACACCCGATACATCAGGGGATAATGCAGCAACCATCACCAGAGCCGAACAGACCGATGAGATTGCAACAGCTATTATCGACTTCATGCCCGGTTTATAATCTGCTGTAGATATACGTTCCAGAAAGAAAAAAGCGGGGGTGCTCCACTCCCGCTTTTCTGTTTCCAAGATCCTTAAACACTGTACCGGACAAGCTCAAAAATAACGGCCGATAGCAATGGAATAGTACTGCCCGGTCAGATCAATATCAATGTTGCGCCGCATGGTAATATCCATGGGAACGGGGCGATTGTACACTTTCAGGCCGTCGGTTCCGTGGACTTTCGCATGCCCTTTAAGCCGGTTCCATACCTGGAAGGCGGTGCAGGTTATAATCCACCCGTTATATGAGGGACTGATCGCACCCAGGTTCACATTAAACCCCGCAAGCATCTTATAGGCCCACTCGTCGCCGTTCCAGTTACTGCGCACGCGGTTATACAGCCTGTTCTGCTTGCGGAACTTAAAAACCGCCTCGCTTCTGAAAAAGGTATAACCGAGTCCGGCACCCACAAACGGCTCGAAAACTCTCCCGGATGAGTATACGTCTTTATAATTGGTCGTCAGCGGATAAAAATAGATATTGGTCCAGAAAGCCAGGGCCGAATATCGCTGCCGCATGCGTACATCGGTATCGAAAGCAGTGCCTTTGAAGGCAGCACTGGACGACAGCAGAGATCCGGTGGACCCTGCAACGGCAACGTCCATCTTGAAATATCTCGAAAGATCCTTCCAGAGTACAATATCAAGGGACTGCACCCATATTGAATCCCAGTCGCGCAGGCTGGTGCCGGTCCATGTATTGATTTCATGGATGGCATGGTTGGCATTGGTCAGCTTGGGATAAATATTGGTGGACTGCAGTTTGATGCCGTCGAAAAACGGCACACGAAAAGACTTCTTTTTCGTCTCTTCCGCCGGTTCCCCGGCAACGGCAGAACCGGCCGTAAACAAAATAATTGCTGCCAGTATACACCAGCAACGTAAACGGTACGCTCCAGTCATAGTTCCTCTCCGACCGTCGGTCTCAACACTGCTTAAAGTGTCCGGTGAGGTCCCCGCGTCACATACGATGGTCCAGGACATACCTGATCGTTTCCGCAACTTCATGCATCACAAACGGTTTAACGATCAGTTCCTTGACTCCGATCGATTTCGCAACCGCCACATCCTCAGGATCATCGATACCGGAACAGAGAATAACGGGGATGGTAGGTTTTATTTGAAACAACTCGCGGGCCAGATCAAAGCCGTTCATGCAGGGCATTACCTTGTCGGTTATCACCAGGTCGAACTGCTCGGGATTCGAACGAAAGGTTTCAAGGGCATGCAGCGCGTCCGTGCTTACCGTTACGGTATACCCGAACTCTTCCAGCATCTCGCGGCTCACGTCAACCAGTTGCGGTTCATCATCCACAAACAAAATAGTCTCGGTGCCGCTGGGAAGCTGCACCTCACCCTCAACCCGTGCGTCTTCTACCCTCTCGATCATGGGCAGGTAAACATGAAAGCAGGAGCCCTTGCCCGGCTCCGATTCAACCGAGATCTTGCCCCCGCAGCTTTTTACAATGCCGTGGGCAACAGACAGGCCCATGCCGGAACCTTCATCTTTTCCCTTGGTGCTGAAAAACGGGTTGAATATCCTGTCGATAAGCCCGCTTTGCATGCCGACGCCCGTGTCGCGCACACTGAGCTCCAGGAAGGCGTCCCCCTGAAGGTCTGCAACCTGACCCGTCCGCTCCGGCAGTTCATCAAGAACGATATGCATGGAACCGCCGTTTTCCTTCATGGCATGGGCGGCATTCGTGCAGAGGTTCAGCACCACCTGGTGCACCTGGGTCGGGTCGGCAAGCACCAGGTCGGACTCACAACGAATATCCAGCCGAATCTCAATCGCTTTAGAAATAGTGGCTTCTATCAGCTTGACCGCTTCCTTGACAATGCTGCCCACATGCACCGGCACCTGCTCCTGTTCCTCTCGTCTGCTGAAGGTCAGGATTTGCTTGATCAGATCTTTGGCCCGCCCTCCGGCCTGAAAAATCTGTTGAAAACTGTATTTTATCTTTTCCGGCTTCAGGTTCTTTTTGTAAAGCCCTATCTCGGCGTATCCCATAATGGCGGTTAGAATGTTGTTGAAATCGTGGGCAATACCCCCGGCAAGGGTGCCGATCGCCTCCATCTTCTGGGCCTGAATCAGGCTGTGTTCAGCCCGCTGGCGTTCTTCCATTTCCAGTTGTAAATCTTTGTTGGCCTGCAGCAACTGGGCCGTGCGTTCTTCCACCCGGTGCTCAAGGGCCAGATTCGCGGCCATCACTTTGTTCTGTTCTTCTTCAAGCAGACGCGCCATCAGGAAATCCCTGCGGGCGTAGTACTCAATGGAGTAGCAAGCCAGCATACCGATGATATTGGCGCTGATGAAGAAGAAACTGTTGTTGACCAGAATCAGGTACGGGGTTTTGCACACCAGCACCGCAACCATTTCGTACATGGCTACGAGCAGCCAGCCGGCCAGGGTCGCCCAGACAAACCGGATCCTGATAAAGGTATACCCGTACATAAGCACGCAGATGAGACCGGCGTAGTACGAATAACTCACCGGCTGATCCGCAACTGCAATCATCATAATAATTCCCACCCCGGTCAGCAGCATAAAAAAAGTGAGGGTGGGCTGCATAAACTTCTTAAAAAAACGGGTAAAGGAAACCAGCAGGCACAAAATCAGCCCCGGGCAGATAAAGCCGTAGCGTATGCTCCAAAGCTCGACCGGAACCCCGGGGATCATCAACACATCCAGCAGGCCGAAAAGCATAAAAAAGACGATTGCCAGCCCAAGGTAAAATCGCAGCTGTTTGAGGGAATTGGCATAATAGAAATCGATGAACGCCTTCTCCGTCTCGGAAGGAAAGGAAAGCGTAAGGACATTCAGTCCCATTTCACGCATCTTCATCCCGGCATAGGAGAGGATGGAATCGTTCTTCCTTTCTGATGCCGCCTTTTGCTTCATAGGCACACTATTGATCTACAACGATATCCCGGTTAATGGTTCCAGCGACTAAACAGCTACCCTGATTTGGTTAACAAGGTTTATTTATCGGAACTATATAAAAAAACTTAAATTATCAAAAATATCGATAATCACGAAAAGTATCGAAAGTTGCAGGCCATACTAAACGCCAGGCATACGCATATCCGTGTAAATTATTGTATTTTAGCCATAAAAAAAGCAACACCTCAAAGGAATGCCTGAAAAAAGAAAGGGGGGATTTCCGACCGGAAAAGTATGTTTTTTTATCTAAAACATGCGGGATCAATAGAAAAAATGAAAGGGCCTAATGGTAAGAAACAAAAAAGTTGCTATGAAGGTAACAATGTCTTACCGGCAAGCGTTGAGACTGCCGAAGGCACGCGAAAGCCTTAAGAAGTGAGGCGCATGAGTCCGGAATAAAGCAAAGGATTCTGCAAACCAACAGGCTGATTACAATGGAAGAAATAGAATCTTACCAACAAGCTATTGAGGCGGCTGGAAAATGTTCAGATACAAGGCGCATGAAATCCCGAGGAGTGAGGTGTACGTAGTTGTACATCGCAGCGACGAGGGAAGCATGCAACGCAGTAGATGAGCGTTTTCCGGTCGCCTCCTACCCCCTACCGTTCTTTGGTTATATCGGCAAAAAATATAATCCCCGTACTCTCCCGGGTAATATGTATGGAAATATTGTCTTTACCCATTGCATCATAAATCATGTCCAGCAACTCTTCTTCGTTGCGGGGCACGAAGTTCCAGTCACCGTACCAGTTGAATGCCAACGGCTTGTTTCGTTCCCTATCTTTATACGCGATCACCAGCTTACCGCCTTTTTTCAGCTTATGGTAGCAATCCTGGAATATCTTTGTAAGCATCCGGTCCTGCAGATAATCGGCAATACCGATACTGTATATCAGGTCGAAGCTGTTGTCACCGCCCAGGTCCAACTCTTCAAGCCGTAAAATATTACCCTTGATCAAATCAATATCCATGTGGCCGGTATCGAGGTCAGCCAGCTTGTTATGTGAAAAAGCTATGGCTTCTTCATCCTGGTCGATACATTTGAGGTCGACGTGCCTGGTGCACGGTACGGACTCGTTCAGCAGCTCGCGGATCTCGCGGCAGGCTCCCGAAGCCAGGTTTAAAATCTTCAAATCACGGCATGGGCTGTTTGTGATGTAGGATTGGAGTATATCACGCATCATGTCCTTGCGTTTGCGGATTGCCTCGGAATAGGGCCGGTCAAGTCCGTAGCGGTCAAGATAGTAGCCGATACCGTTTGATACTTCCCGGTTATCGTACGCCATTTCCAGCATCTGGTAATCCCCCGGATAGCCGCGCGGTTTTTCAAGCGCCCTTCGGAATACCTGCGACTGGTACAGGAAGTGCCCCAGCAGCGCACGAACCCGCTGCTTAATGTCTTTTGTGATACACGGGTTATCCAGCACTGTGTCCAGAGCATCACCCGCTTCTGCAAGCTGGTCGAGGGCTTCCTTGCAGCGTGTCGCAAGTTCATCGGCGTGGGCCGAATGAGCAACGGATGCATCAATTTCGATCAGATGTTCCAACGCTTTCCTGACATCTATCAGAAAAAATGTTTTAATTTCCTGCTGCTGCGCGACATCGTCTGCTTTCTGCGCGACATCCTCGGCATGCTGCAAAAGAATCTGCTCATTAAGCAATATACGTTTACGTAAGTGGGCTTTATCATTGCCGTTGAGCCCGATGAATTTTATGCCGAACCGGACCGAGGCGGTATCTCTCCTGGTATCACTCCAGGCAGTCTCACAGTTGATAATTTTGTTATGGAGCAACGGTATGCCCACCTGCACCACAGAAACATCACGGGTTTCGCTTTGCGGCAGCTCAATACAGGCCCCGGAATCGCTGATATTGACCAGGGTGCCCCCGACAGTTGCATCTCCGGACTGCACTAACGCAAGAATGCCGGACCCGGCCCGAAAAGAGGTTCGCCTGTCGAATTTTGTTCGTTTTCGTGAACGAATAAACGGTTTTACCCTGCGGTCCGGCAGATGTGTTATGATTGAATCGTTTGGCATCTGCAGCATCATTGTCACCCTCCCTTACAATGAACAACTATATCGATTAACCGATGATCCTGTCCCTGCAACTATTCACCGAATGAATAGTTAACAATACATGCAAACACCATACCTTAATACTAAATCGCATAGAATCGAGGCACAAAAAGCCGTTCACCCTTGCCATACAAAGCATAACTATATGTTTTTTGTTTATTTTCAACAAAAAACCGACACGCCCTCCCCCAACTGCGGTCTTTGGTCCCACGGGACATTTTTATCAAAAAGAGTCGGTTTTTTGACAAGTGTTGGGTAATATGCGTAAAAAAATGAGGTAAAAAAGGCAGAATACACAAAAAAAACCCGTATTCGGATACAGTATGTTGGAGCGATGTCCAGGGAAATGCACATTGTTTTTAGACGCTTGTTGTGAAAAATGCTCTACTTACTAAATAAGAACGGAGGGTACTAATGGTCTAGAAGCCTGTCGGAATACTTTCGCAAAGATAGGCTGTTGGAGAATGTTCAGATACAAGGCGCGCGAAACCATGAGGAATGAAGCGCGGTAGTCTCAAATCAAGCGAGGATTCGTAGCGAGGGTGTCGAAATGCCTGGAGATACAGACTGCACGCATCGGAAGCCGAAGAATCGTACTCAACCGTACGTTGATGAGGCTGAAGGGAGTACAGGCTGGAGATTTAGGTATTTCGGCAGCCGCAGTAGAATTCTTCGTTTGTTTTGGGACTAACAGTACGCTGCAGTGACGAAAGGTAAGCGCAACGCAGGAGATGGGCGTTCTCCGACAGCCTGCTAGAAATCGGTCCATTGCGATTCATCATTTATCAGGGCCTGCAATTGTTCTTCCTGACGCTGGTGGACATAGCGTATAATGTAGTCAAGCTTGTCCTGCTCAATCTCAAGAAACTCGGCACCGCAAAAACAGAAATAGTTGATGCCCTCGATGGTCATCGGGGTATCAAAGCGTGAAATCCATCGCAGGACGACTTTTGTGTCGACCTGGGTGCCGTCGGCGAACTGCAACTGTATATGCAGGTGTTTGTCTTTTTCAAGCTCCGATTCGTCAAAATTGGTATAGAAACCGACTCCTCCCTCGCTCACATTCACCAGATACTGGGAAGTGGGGCCGCTCGGGGAATCGACGGTAAGCGTAATGGGCTGGTCCGGACGGGGAACCACACGGTTGTAGCGCCGTTTTTCCGGGAACGAAATGCGAATAACCGGCTTATCTTCAAATTTCTCTTTTCGTATAAAATTGGCATTAAAATTATATGTATTCTGCTTTTCTTTCGCTGTCGGGTCCGGAAGCGTAAATTCAATATTCATCAACCGTACGGCGGCAACAAGTTTGTTGCCGAGACTCGGCGAGAGGGGATTAATGAGCAGGGTCGGCCTGCCGTCTATTTCGGTCGCAATTTCTTCAAACGTTGAAGTGAACACCTCGTCGACACCCCGCAACGTTACGGTAATGGAAATATCCTGCAACTGCGTAAGCAGCAATACGGATTCAATATCTTCCTGTTTATCAAGAAACATAGCAACCCCCGTATGATCGTAGAACAGTTTGTATGCTTTTACTTTATGTTTTTTTATACTTTTGTCAATATAATATATCAGTTTTAACGTCAAGCGTTACATAAAATCGACATCTATGCAGGGAAGCCTATTTGACTTGCCTGCAAATGTTTGTTACTTTTAAAAACTGCAACCGTGAAAAATGCTTTACCGTTAGGGGAGAAACCTGATGTCATCACTCATTCGTTTCGGAGTTTCGCTCGACAAACAGCTGCTTGACAGTTTCGACAATCTCATCAAAACAAAAGGGTATTCCAATCGCTCCGAGGCGATCCGCGACCTGATACGTGATGAACTGGTGCGGCTTGAATGGCGGGCGGGCCGTGAAGTGGCCGGCACCATATCACTGGTGTACGATCATCATACACCCGGGCTTTCATCGAAGCTGACCGACATTCAGCACACCTCGCCCGACATTATTATCTCAACCCAGCATATCCATCTCGACCACCACAACTGCCTGGAAATTATCGTCACAAAAGGGGACCCGCGCGACATCGAAAAACTGGCCGCACTGTTGAAGGCCGCTCGGGGCGTCAAGCATTGTGCCTTGTCCATGGCAACAACCGGAAAAAACCTGGCGTGACATAAGAAAAGATACAAGCACTGAAACTAAATACAAACACCTATATAGAGCAATAACAGGAGGCACGTTCACATGCAGCGGAAACCAATACCCGTAGATTCTTTTATGACACAAGCTCACTCTCTCTGGTCCAAAAAATGGCTGGTGCTCTGCAGCGGCAATTTCACCAACGGAACATACAATGCCATGACCGTCGGCTGGGGCAGCTTCGGCACCATGTGGGGCAAGCCCTTTGCCCAGGTGGTTGTCAGGCCCTCACGGCATACCTTTCAATTCATGGAAAAACACGACACCTTCACCCTGAGCGTTTTGCCGGAGGAACTGCGGCCCGCTTTGCAACTCCTGGGATCGAAATCAGGACGTGACGGCGATAAAATAGCCGAGGCGGGACTCACCCCTTCCTCCTCCACACAGGTCACCGCCCCTTCTTTTAAAGAAGCCGAACTGATTATTGAATGCCGCAAAACATACTGGGACGACTTTGATCCGGAAAAATTCATCGATACCGCAATCGACGCCTTTTATAAAGAGAGCGACTATCATCGCATCTACTACGGCGAAGTGCTTGCAGTCAGCGGCACAACGGTCTACTGCTGCGACTGATACAGGTTTGCATTTTTATGATACAGGTTATAACCATACCGCTCATGGCCGACAATTACAGCTACCTTCTGCTGCAGGGAAGCTGTGCCCTTGTCGTTGATCCGGGACAGGCCCGGCCGGTATTACAGGCACTGCACGATACCGGCGCCTCCCTCGAAGCGGTGCTGCTTACCCATCATCACTTCGACCACTGCGGCGGTGCCCGGACCGTTCAGCAGGCAACCGGGTGTGCCGTAGTAAGGGCCCAGGGGTCCCGGGAACCGGCCACCCGGACGGTTGCCGAAGGCGATACTGTTGCATGCGGAACCGCAACCATACAGGTTATAGCAACACCCGGCCACACCACGGACCATATCTGTTTCTACGCACCCGGGATGCTTTTTACCGGCGACACCCTGTTTTCCGGGGGGTGCGGGCGCCTCTTTGAAGGCACTGCCGCGCAAATGCATGAATCGCTTCAAAAACTTGCGGCCCTGCCATCGGAAACCCTTGTGTACTGTGGTCATGAGTATACGGCTGATAACTACCTGTTTGCCGCATCAATAGAGCCGGACAACCAGGACATTGCAGACAAACTGCAACAGGCCCGACAGGCAACCGCACGGGGAGAAGCAACGATTCCATCAACGCTGAAGGAAGAACGTGCACTCAACCCTTTTCTAAGAACGACTGATAAAGATTTACAGCGCGCCCTGGCCCTGGATTGCACTGACCCGGTGACGGTTTTTGCCGAACTGCGCAAACGCAAAGATGTTTTCTAACGAATGGATTAACAATAAAAAAGGCGGGCATCAATGGCAGGTAAAACAAAACCGTATGTATATACCGTACTGATCGTGTTGAGCGTACTGCATATGGGTGTTGCCGGCTGCGGCAACACTCCCGATGAACAGGCAGCCACTGCTGCAGAACTCAATGTCAACACCCCGGAGATATTCGATCTGGAGGTGAGCGTAAACGGCGGCATCACTGCACCGGTAACACGGATTCAATGGGACTGGGGCGACGGCACCATTGATCGACATGCATACTTCCCGGCATCGCATTTATACAAAAAATCCGGCACATACACCATTACCGTTACGGTATTCACCGCTGCAAACCGATCGCTGTCAAAAGCAGTCACGGTCACAGTACAGTAACTATACTCGCCCGTAGGGCGAGGTATTAGGAAGCACCCCAAAGGGGTGCCTGACAATCACCATACTATTAAATGCAGCATTGATTTTTAAAAGTAATTACCGTTGATGAGTAACGGGCTTTCCTAGTCCCATTGCAGCGCAGCCGAGTGCAGCGGTTTCAGGAGGAAATAAGGGTCGACATGTTTGAGCCCCGTTTCTCAGGGGCGAGTTTGTTGACCCGCCGACTGAAATCGTGCCGTGAGGGTATCCCGCCGTTTTCGGCGGGACAAGTTGCAGGGCGCCCTTTCTTTCCCCCCTTTCTTTGGGGCGGACAAAGAAAGGGGGTAGAAGACGCGCAGCGTCTTATATACATATCCACCCCGAATCGTTCAAAGCTATTAGAGACGCACGGCTGAAAGCCATGGTTTTAAAAGCACAATAATTAATCCCCCGGAGGAAAAAGCCCTCTTGCATATAGAGGGCTTTTTTGTATCACATTGTTTTCATCCGTCCGGCGGCCCCTGTTATGGAACGAACAGTGCGTCCAACACAAGCTGTCGGGCGTTCTCCGGCAGCCTCCTAGTAACCGCGTTTCTGCAGGTACTGCAGCGTAAACATCCGTGGCGGGAACTGCTTGCCGAATTCCTGACGTGATACGGCACCGGTGGAGTGAATCCGCTGCACGTCGATCATCTGGTTGGAATTAAAATGAGCCACATCCATTCCCTGATACCCCTTGCCTATGTAGCCGAACTGGTCCATCACCTTCCACAGCTTCCCCCGCCGGTCATACCGGTCCGAATAGAGCATCACCCACGTCTCCGGGTCCAGGTACCAAATCATTTTTGTGTACAAAAAATTGGGGTCCTGGTTGACGGCCTCAACAGCATGCACCTTGATCCGCTCACGCTCAGTGCCGTCAAACAGACAATCCCCCGGCGTGTGTTCAAGCTTATCGACATCTGTATGCCGTGCCAGCAACAAATCTTTCCGGCCAAGGTATTTGTATTTGTTGATCTGCACCGGACCGTCCCAGCCATCATTATCATAGGCGCAAAAATCGGCTCCGCCCTGAGCATCCTGCCGCTCTGTGGTGGAACGACGCCGGATTCGACGGATCGAGGGCATCCAGAACCACGAGTCATAGGGCTTCATGCGGTCTTTGTAGCTGATCTCCATGATTCGCATG
>JANQGV010000005.1 GCA_028282925.1 Thermodesulfobacteriota bacterium | reverse complement strand
CTTGAAAGCGAGATTCCCATTACCTTCGGGATTCTTACCACCGACAATATTGAACAGGCAATTGAGCGGGCCGGCAGTAAATCCGGCAATAAAGGCTGGGATGCCACCGTTTCCGCAATCGAGATGGTTAATCTGTTGAAACAGATGAAATAGCGTTTTGACCGAGACTGCCGGAGAACATCCAAGGCCTTGCGTTGTGCGCACCTTGTATCCGAACATTCTCCCGCAGTCTCCCATCATGAGAGTATTTCGAAAGCAACCGGATGTTTCAGTATCTTTCATGCGGCTTCTCTTTCCAGGCGTGATATTCCACGATATGACAATGCTGTGAACCGATAGGATTTTTTATGAGCCGACGCAAAGCCCGCGAGCTTGCCATCCAGATTCTGTACCAGGTTGATATGACTGCAAGCAGTGATATCGACCATACCCTGCAAAGCTACTTCGATAATTACCCCTGCAAAGAAGAAAACGTGAAAACGTTTGCCGAGTCGGTTGTCAGGGGTGCGCATCAGAACGGCGCCCGGATTGATGAGGCTATTGCCAATACGGCCAAAAACTGGTCTTTCAGCCGTATAACGCCCGTGGACCGCAGCATCCTCAGGGCGGCGGTGTATGAGATGCTGTACTGCCCGGATATCCCCTATAAGGTGACGGTGAACGAGGCCATTGAGTTGGGCAAGAAGTTCGGCTCAGACAAGTCGGGGGCTTTTATTAATGGGGTGCTGGATAATGTTCTTGCCCAAAACCCTGATATAAAAGACGTATCTTGATAGAGAGGCTGCCGGAAAACGCTCATCTCCTGCGTTGCGCTCACCTTTTGTCGCTGCGACGTACAACAAAGTACGCCTCACTCCAAAGGTTTCGCGCGCCTTGTGTCTGAACATTTTCCAGCAGCCTGCAGTTAAATCTGTATGTAGATTGGTTTTTATCCACTATTGCTCCGCCTGCTTCATCAACGCACAACAATCAACGTTCCATTCCCTCACAAAAAAATCAAAAACAGTGCATCTGAACGTATTGAGCCGTTAGCGCTTCCCGCGGTTTTTGAGCCATTTCTTGAATTTCTTCAGTCTTTTTTTCTTGGGGATTTTTGCTTCGCTGGATTGTCCTTCGGGCTGGGTGCGCCAGCGCCAGCTGGTCCAGGCCCACTGGGCCGGGTCTTTGCGGATTTGCTGCTCAATGGATGTGGTAAAAAGCGCGGTGATCTGTGTGGTGTCATGGATTTCGTCGCCGGTGGGTTCAAACTCAATTTCTTTTTCGATGATAATCTGTTGGGCGCCGGGTGAGGTGCGAATAATATAGACCGGCACCACGGCGGCCCCGGTTCTGAGCGCAAGCCCGGCCGCGCCCGGTGCCGTTGATGCCGGACGACCGAAAAAATCGACAAACACCCCGCCGGTACGTTTGTTCTCATCGGCAATAAGACATAAAATGCCATTATTTTTCAATATCTTAAGGGCGTTTTTGAAAAACTGCCGCTCCGGGGTGGTGGCAAGAAAGGGAAGTTCGATACATTTGCGTGCCTGACCATAGGTTGCGGAACCAGCCATGGTTTTCAGATCGCGTATGACGGTTATAAAGTTGTAGCCCTCTTTACAGAGTTTGATGCCGATGAGCGGATAGTTGCCCAGATGGGCGCTTACGGCAATAACGCCCCGGCCTTTGGCAAGGGCGCGGTCAAGGTGCTCCCGGCCGCTGATGGTGACAGTATCATGAACCTGCTTTTTACGTGGTCCGGCCAGATAGAAGAGTTCGATCCAGGTGGTGCAAAAAAGTTGCAGGGACGCACGGGCTATGGTCAGCTTTTGCTCTGCGGTCAAGGTGTCATCATATGCCAGAGTCAGATTGTGCAGGACCTTGGCGCGGGTTTGTCCGGAAAAACGAAACAGCGTCGCTCCCAACAGCCTGCCCAGGGCAAGGGTGTTTTTATACCCGATCAATGTCACAAAAACGATGACGGCCCACATCAGGGAGATTCCGAGAGCTGCCCCCCCGGCGTCGACTATTATACTGAGAAAACTTTTGTTTTTATTTGCGTCCATCTGAAGGCTTGACTATGTTTTTAAATATATCCTACCACGTATCGGTATAATTTATTTGTAAATGCGACGATTTGTCAAGGGTATTCCGGCAAGTAATAATTGGCAAGATAATTTAGCTATTTACATTTTTTCGGCGTTTTCTTTGGGTTGACAGGAACATGGATAGCGGATTATAATGCCTGAATACATACATAAACGGGGAGAGTGATGTATGCGATTGATCACACGATCGGACTTTGACGGGCTGGCGTGTGCAGTATTATTGGAAGAAGCCGGCGTTGTGGATGACTATTTATTTGTTCATCCGAAGGACGCCCAGGACGGCAAAGTTTCTGCCGGGCAACAGGATGTCGTTGCCAATATACCTTACATCAGCGGTTGCGGCATGTGGTTCGATCATCATTCCAGCGAAGAGGAACGGCTGGGCATTGATGAGTTTTTTGAGTATGAGGGCAAATCGCAGTCCGCGCCAAGCTGTGCGCGGGTTATTTATGATTATTATGGAGGAGACGAGAAGTTTCACAAATTCGATATCAGCGGTTTGATGCCGGCGGTTGATAGAAGCGATACGGCTGCCTTTTCGACAAAGGATATCATGTCACCAAAAGGCTGGGTGCTGCTGTCCTTTATTGTGGATTCCCGGACCGGACTTGGGCGGTATCAGGATTACCGTATTTCAAACCATGACCTTTTGCGCGATCTTATAAAGTATTGCCGGACAATGGACATCGATACTATTTTAGAGGTCCCGGACGTTTGTGAGCGTATCAATCGCTATACCGAGCAGGAAGTCGCTTATGAAAAAATGATTCGGGCCAACAGCAGCGTAGACCAAAATGTCATTGTTATCGACCTGCTCAACGTTGAAGAACTGCTGAGCGGTAACCGCTTTATCGAGTATGCTCTTTATCCGTATCAGAATGTGTCCGCCAGAATATTCTGGGGAAAAAACCGGCAGAATGTCGTTATCAGCGTCGGGCACAGTATTATACATCGCGATTGTAAAACGGATGTGGGTTCATTGATGCTCAAATACGGCGGGGGTGGCCATAAACAGGTCGGGACCTGCCAGGTGCCTGCAACCAGGGCCGATGAAATTCTGCAGGAAATAGTGTCGGAGCTGAAAGAAGACGGTTAATACGCTCTCTTGTGCCCATTGGTCAGTATACGAGCCGACCCATGTCCGGGTCGGTTTTTTCTGTAATCCGGAGAGCGGAGCACGTGCCCGTACGATGCAACAGCTCTCTGCAAAGGAGATATCCATGCGTGATTTGTTCAGATCAATCTTGAAAAAAACAATACCGGCAGGTGAAAACCGAACGGATGCCGCCGGTTCAGGCGAACAGGAACTGCATGTTGCAACCTGCGCGGTGCTGCTTGAAATAGCCCATGCCGACGACGAATTTTCAGCGGAGGAAGAACAGCGGATCGTGGACCTTATGCAGAAACAGTTTCAGTTGCCGGAAGCGGCGCTGCATGAAATCAAGGAGATGTCCGAAAAAAAACGCAGCGAAAGCATCGACCTCTGGCAGTTTACCAATACCATTAAAGAACATTTTTCCCCGGAGCAGAAAGAGCGTGTTATCGAGATGATCTGGCACGTTATTTATGCCGATGGAAACCTGGACCAGTATGAAGATTACCTTGTGCACAAGCTGGCAAAACTTCTGGGCCTTAATCATAAACAGATGATTGATGCGAAGGTACGGGTGCTCAAGCAGGCCTAGGATGCCATATTGGCAAGCGCTTAACACCTTGCGTTGTCCTCACCCTTCGTCGCTACGGCGTACAGACACGTGCGTATCATTTAAAAGGATTTTGCGTGCCCCCGATAATCGGGATGTGCCACTTGTATGTGAACATTTTCCAATAACCGTCGGTGGGGCGGACTTTTTCAACGGGTCCTGAAGACGTACCCTTGATAGACAACAGCTTTCAAAGCGTTGTGGTAAGATAAGGAAGGAACGCGTCATGGAAGAATTCAGCGTTAAAACCGGCAAACAGACCGACATGATCGACATCACCGCACAGGTGCAGAAGGCGGTTGGTGAAACAGGCGTGCAAAACGGTGTATGTACGGTTTTTGTTCCGCATACAACCGCCGGGGTTACCATCAACGAAAACGCCGACCCGGACGTTGTGCGGGATGTGCTGATGGAAGTCAATAAAATCGTGCCCTTCAGCGATGGGTATCGTCATATGGAGGGAAACTCGGCGGCCCATATCAAATCATCCCTGTTCGGCTGCGCACAGTCGGTGATTATCGAGGGAGGACGGTTGCAACTGGGCACTTGGCAGTCGGTGTATTTTTGTGAGTTCGACGGCCCTCGTACGCGTAAGGCCTGGGTGCAGGTCACCGGTTCGTACCCTTTTGACGCAGAATGTGGAAATGAGAAGTTATGACAATGACATTTGTAGATTCACATGCCCATCTCGATCTGCCCGAGTTCGAAAAAGATCGAGGGGCAGTTATCCGGAGAGCCAGGGACAATGGAATCGAACGGATTATTACTATCGGTATCGGTATTGAGGAATGCAAAGCCTCGCTGGAGATTGCTGAAAAGCACGATTTTATTTATGCTGCAATCGGCATGCATCCCCATAATGCCAAACACCTCGACCTGCAGGAGCTTGATTTTCTTGAGTGCAGTGCACAGCATGAAAAGGTTGTAGCCCTGGGAGAGATGGGGCTCGATTTTTACCGCAACAGGTCGCCCCGGGAAGACCAGATCCGCTGCTTTCGCGCGCAGCTTGATCTGGCCCGCAGCCTGAAGCTTCCGATAGTTGTTCATGATCGGGACGCCCATCGGGAAACATTGGACATTTTACGGGAAGAGCAGGCCGGTGAACCGGGGGGCATCATCCACTGTTTTTCGGGTGACGTAAAAATGGCTTTTGCCTGTATTGATATGGGGTTCTCTATATCCATACCGGGAACCGTCACCTTCAAGAAGGCCGCGACGCTGCATGAGGTTGTTAAAAAAGTGTC
>JANQGV010000274.1 GCA_028282925.1 Thermodesulfobacteriota bacterium | reverse complement strand
TTGGTCTTGTCGATCTTCTTACCGGCCCAGGTCTTTTCCCACTCGCGCACCTTCTGCAGCTCTTCGGCCGTATAGGCGGCTACCGGGTAGACGACCTCGACGGCGAACGCACTCATCGGAAGCAAAAGCATCATCCCGGCAACAACTGCACGTAGTATATTTTTTTTCATACCTGACATTGCAATGGTCCTCCTGATAAGGTTAATTATTGTTGGTTAAAATTCATATCGCACTCTGATCAACACGGCATCCCTGTCATGCAAACCCTTATTTTTTCCGGCACTGGAACCGTAGATGGGAACGTCGCCCTCAAAGCGCCGGTGTTTGCCCGGCGCATACCCCAGCACAGGAACAACGAAGTACTTTCCTATAGGGTTCCAGCTTCCGGTCAGCATGGTAAACCACTTCGAATGGAACCAATATTGCGAAATATGTAAGAAGAGCTGAGTTCCGCTGAAAGCAAGACCCTGATAGATATGACCAATCAACGGCTTTTGTAGGCATATCCCCCCTTTTTTGACATACGGCCCCTACATGAGACGTTCGAGATCTCATTATCCCCCAAACAGCCTCTTTTCCCTTTTTTAACAGATTGTATTACAAATCTGATGCCAACTCCCCTAACAAAATATTATTATGTAATTACAAGCCCTTAAAGGAAGGTGGTAATTGCCTCTTTACAGACTCTTTCTTAATTTGTGAGATTATTCCGACGCTATAATTATAAATACTTAAATTTGTTTGCTATTTTGACTTTCTTGCAAAATGAGACACTTTCTTACAAAATGAGAATCGAAAACTGATAAATCCAGGGCAATTGTACGTTAAGGATTGGATTCTTCAATTTTTTAGATAATCCAGGTTAGAGCATCTTTCTTTTTTCTGTAGCCCTTAAATAATAGCACAGGCTGATACGGTGAGAGCAGCCGCGGCGGTGCGAGCGGTGGTTTCTCTCTTGTCTCTCCCTTTTCCTGCGAGCACATGGCCGCAGGCAATCTAACCGTATCAGCCTGTGCTATTATTCCCCGTGGCTATAGTATTGTAGAATGTGCTCTAGCCGAATTTCTTTTGCAGAAAGCAACACAAGGACAGCTGCACAATTGGATCCACGGCGTTTCTCTTTTTTTGTATTTTCTTTTCCAGGCATGTCATGCTATGGTGACTGAATCATTTAAAAATGAGTGGCTTTAATCGATTTATGACTGAGGTGTAACGGTCCGGCAGGACCGGGAAAAACACAGCCTGCCGCTATAATAAGAAACAGTTTAGCAGAATGAATATACCTGGATTAATAAAGCGGGCTCTGCTGGTCTCATGGTTTTCTCAAAAAGCGGCCTTATTGTCAAAAACAAGACAATTCAAAAATGAGTTCAAGCTGTTCAGCACAATGGCGCAGCAGACCCGTAAACGGTTTGATGTCCAATGGAAAGACCATATCGCATATCTTAATGAAAAAAATGCCTCCACCGGCTTTGATCGTCATTACCTGTATCACACTGCATGGGCCGCCGGGATCCTTTCACAAACACGGCCGGCACGGCATGTCGATATTGGATCAAGCCTGTATTTCTGTTCACTGGTTTCGGCGTTTATACCCATTGATTTTTACGACTACCGCCCCCCCAATATACAATTAAACAATCTGACGTGCAACCACGTCGATATCAGTAACAGCGGATTTGAATCAGGCAGCTGTACGTCTCTTTCCTGCATGCATGTAGTTGAGCACATCGGTCTCGGGCGCTATGGTGATCCGATTGATCCGGATGGCGACCTTAAAGCTATTACGGAACTTAAACGGATTCTGGCACCGGGAGGTTTGTTGCTGTTTGTCGTTCCCATCGGCCGTCCGAAACTCATCTTTAATGGTCATCGGATCTATTCATACGAACAGATAATGGAAAGTTTCTCCGATCTTGTACTAAAAAATTTCACCCTTATTCCGGACGGCCCCGCAGATGAAGGCCTGGTAGAAAACCCTCCCCGGCAAATAATCGACAGCCAAAACTACGGCTGCGGGTGCTTCTGCTTTACAAAGACTCCTTAATGCATTATCCAAACCAAACGCTTTTGGAAAAGGACGACGAAAGTGGAGCGTAATCCCGATATAATCGGGATAGATGGGCGTTTTCCGGCAGTCTCTAGTTCCCAAAATGTATTAAGAGCTGGAAACACAAGGAGAACGACGCAAAATGTTCAGATTCAAGGCATGCGACACCCTAAGGAATGAGAGGGCGTTTTCCGGCAACCTCGCGTCCCAAATCAAGCGGCTTTTGGAAAAACATGGAGAAGGTCGGAAAATGTTCAGATACAAGGCGTGCGACACCCTGAGGAGTGAGGCGTACATACTCACGACGAAGGGTAAGCAGAACGCAGTAGATGGGCGTTTTCCGGCCTTCTCTTATTGGTCTGCTTCTTTTAGTTTGCGATAAAGCGAGGACAACCCAATATTCAGCATGCGGGCGGCTTCGTTGTAGTCATTGTTACAGATCTGAAGCACATGCATAATCACGTCCTTTTCAGCCAGGGCCTTGGCTTTTTGTCCGACCGCTTTAAGGGGGTTGGAGCTTGAGAGGAGTTCATCATAGGGAAAATCGGTTTCCGGCTTGCGCGCCGGTTGTGCGGCAAACAGGTTCTCGGCCTTACCGCCGAACAGACAGAAACGCTCGATGATGTGCTCGAGCTCCCGCACGTTGCCGGGGTAGTTGTATTGCAAAAATGTGGCCATTTCCGCTTCGGTGATGGGGGGCAGTTCGATGCTTGATTTTGCCTGCATTTTTTGCATAAAGTGCTCTATGAGCAGGGTAATATCATCACTGCGCTCACGCAGGGGAGGCACATGGATGGGCAGGACATACACACGGTAGTACAGGTCCTCCCTGAAGTTGCCCTGCTGTACCTCTTCCCGCAGGTCCTTGTTGGTGGCCACGATCAGCCGCACATCTACTTTGGTGGGCACCGTATCACCCACCCGCACAACCTCGCCGCGCTCAAGAACCCTCAGCAGCTTGACCTGCATGTCCTTGTCCATCTCACCGATTTCGTCCAGGAACAGGGACCCCCCGTCGGCTTCCATGAAATAGCCCTTTTTGCTTTCGGTGGCGCCGGTATAGGCCCCTTTGACATGCCCGAAGAATTCCCGCTCCATAAGCTCCCGGGGTATTGCTCCGCAGTTGACCGACACCAGGGGGCCGTCTTTACGGGGGCTGTTATAATGAATGCTGTTTGCAATCAGCTCTTTGCCGGTGCCGGTTTCCCCGGTAATTAAAACGGTTGAATCGCTTTCCTTGATAGACTCCAGCATCTGATAAATCTTGCGCATCGGCGGACTGTTGCCGATAATGCTGCCGTATCGAAACTTTTCCTGAAGCTTCTGGTTAAGTGTATCGATTTTGCGGGCCTGGACGGCGTTGGCCGACAACAGTTCCCGAATCCTCAGCAGGGCCCTGATGCGCGCCAGCAGTTCAAGGGAGTTGAACGGCTTGACAATGTAGTCATCGGCTCCTTCCTCCAGACCGTTGATGACCATTTCGGTATCGGCCCGGGCGGTCAGAAAGATAAAAGGAATATGCTTCAGGGGCGGCGATTCTTTAACACGATTCAGGAAGGCGTGCCCGTCCATTTCCGGCATCATAATGTCACACAAAATCAGGTCGGGCGTATGCTTTTC
Organism: Thermodesulfobacteriota bacterium; assembly: GCA_028282925.1. Taxonomy (GTDB): domain Bacteria; phylum Desulfobacterota; class WTBG01; order CAIYCZ01; family CAIRTM01; genus JANQGV01. The sequence continues at coordinate 452 of JANQGV010000274.1, read as the reverse complement.
CAGTTGCTGCAGCCCCTCGCTGCCGTTCAGGGCGGTTACATAATCATAGTCGTGCTGTAAAATTCCGGCAATATACTGAAGCACATCAACATTATCATCAAGGAGCAAGATAAGCGGCTTTTGGCCGGTGAGTCGGTCCCGCGGTTTATCTTTATCATGCTGGATATCGGCCACTTCAACCTCGGGCTGCAAAACCAGCTCCTCGCCGGTAACCGTATCCTCGCCGATAGTGTTATTACCGCTGATCCGCTCGGCCGGTAGATAGATAGAAAAAGTGGATCCCTGACCGAAGGTGCTCTTGACCGTAATGCTGCCGCCCATCAGTTCGATAACTTCCCGGGCGTGGGCCAGGCCGATGCCGCTTCCGGCGTGCTGCTGAACACCCTCGCCACCCTGCTTGAATCGCTCGAATATCTGGCTGAGCTCTTCTTCTTTGATACCGGCACCTGTAT
>JANQGV010000270.1 GCA_028282925.1 Thermodesulfobacteriota bacterium | reverse complement strand
ATTATACGGTCTTGTGCATTTTCCCAGCGGAGAGGGTGCTGGCATCAGCAGCAACAGCCTTTATTGCAACTAATCCTCAATTTGTTTACATTTCCGGGTCGGTTTCAAATGAAACCCTTGAAGCACTCCTGTCAACCGCACTGTGTTATGCTCTGGTGACATATCGCAAGACGCATTCGCGCATTTTACCAACAGCCTTTATTGGAGTATTGCTGGGACTGGGCCTTCTCTCAAAAATTACAACGCTGATTTTTTTTCCTGTTTCCGCAGGTGTTGTTGCGTGGCATAACCGTAATAATATTCGACAACTCATTAGTGCGCTTTTTTTGCTCATATCTGCGATGTCGGTCATTTCGGGCTGGTGGTATGTCCCGCGCTTTTCCGCTCTCATGCATTTAGAATCGCCTCACCGCTTTTTTTTGCGGGGAGATGAATTGACCTTAAACTATTTGATGATGGCGGCCAAAACAAGTTTCATCTCTTTTTTTGGATATTTTGGGTCTCTTCAGTTTTCATTGCCGGAGGGGTATGTTGTCGTATATGGTGTGTGTTTGTTGGTAGCGGGAATTGGTGTTTTTATGTCGGCCAGGAGGGTACTCCGTGACAAGCATGCTGCTGAAACGCTGGCCATTATGTTTGGGCTGCTGTTGTTACAGACATGTTTGTTCATATGGCTTAATCTGAAAGCATATATGTACATGGGACGGTTGTTTTTTGTTGTGCTGACACCGCTTGCGGTTTTTTTTGCAGCCGGGTTGTATGTCTGTTTTCCCCGCAAAGTGAAGAACATTTTTTGTGTGTGCATTATTGTCGCTTTGGCGTTTTTGAACATCGATGTATATCAGTCGGTGGTTAAGCCTGCCTATGCTGAACCACGGCTGATAACAGGGGTAAAACAGGAAAACTTTGATTCCTGCAAGGTATTGAATAACAGGGGAAAGATAACACAGACTTTTATCTCTCCGCACAATAAGCTTTGCGGAGTGCAGATTATGTTTGCAAAGCACAATGATGAGCAAGAGGGAAAAGTGGCCGTTTATATTGGGGAAGTGGGCAAAGGTGCGCTTTTCGATTTTGCTTTTTCATTACGGGAAATCGAGAACACTTCCCGGTTTTATTTTGCATTTCCTCCTGTCATGAATTCGAAAGACAAGACCTATTCCATTTCACTCCACGCAGACTGCAGCGAGGGCGGAGATTTGTCTGTGTGGTATTCATCTGTAGACTGCTATGCAAATGGTTTCATGGGCAGTCGAAAAGAAGAAGGTGATCTTTATTTCAGCGCGTACTGTTTTGATGGAGATGTACCGGTGTCGGTTTGGGAGGGGGTTAAGCCTGCTGTTCTGGATCGCCAACAATATGTAACAATAAAAGAGTTACAAGTATATTTCGACAGGGATGAGAATGCTCGGCAAGCAACATTGACCCATGAGAAACTCGAAAAAATAATGGGATGTTACTCTATTGAAAGGAAAGTAAGAGAAAGAAACAGTAATGAGCAATAATTATTTTGAATAAAGTATCGATGGTGTTCATGTTTTCAGGTTTCCAAAATGCACCATATCTTTTGAAAGGGAAAGCATGCCAGGCCTTTTTTTCCATGAAGGTATTTCAGACAGTTGCCGCAAATAAGAATTTTAGCTCAATTTTGAGGCTCGTTATCAGTGGGGCTTTGGCGCAGTGATGTATGCTGGAACATAAAAAATAATTTTGCAGGGTTATACGGCTTGCAGGCTACAACAACCCCCTTTTTTTTTATCTTTTGCGATTTTCTCAAGCAGATTCAGCATCTTTTCCAGCTTGAAGGGCTTGGAGAAGTATTTTACCGCTCCCTTTTTCATGGCTTCGAGGGCCGTATCCATGGATGCATGACCCGTCATGAGAACAACCGCTATGTTTTCCACTTCCTGCTTGATTATTTCCAGCAACTTCAATCCATCTACTTTTCCGGGCATAACCAGATCGGTAATAACAACATCAAAATGGTCGTGCTGTAATGCTTCCAGGGCCTCGTCGCCGTTGTTGACGGCCCTGGGCTCGTATTCAAATTCGGTCAATTGCTGGGTCAGCATGTCCCGCATGACTTTTGAATCGTCAACGACCAGGATTCTAAGATTTTGTTTCGTTTTTTTCATGATTTAGAAATACTCACTCTCCGGAAACATCCCCTTTCATTACATAATGTATCGGTATAGCAAAAATTTTCTTTAACACGGTTTTTAATTAATATTGCCTTAACATACAGTATAGAATAGCGGTGCGATACAGCACAATGGTGAAAGACGCATAGGCTGAAAAGTGAAACAAAGTCAATTACCTGGGATGATTTTAGCGGTCCGGAAAGAGCTGCGCGAAGGGTACGCGACGAGGGGCATGCATGCAGGGTTTCTAATATATTCTGATGAAATAATACCGATAGATGTATTCTTTTTGCTTGCAAATCTGAAAGAGTATGCTATATTTCTAACATACTGTTTACTCCACGTTTACTCCACTCTGTCAAAAGCCGTCTCCGTCCAGGAGACGGCTTTTGCTCTTTTTATAGCCCCAAATCAAGCGAAGTCTTCTGTTGCGTTTGCCGAAATGCCCGAATCTACAGTCTGTTCTCCCTCCATCCTCATCAACGTACAAACAAGTACGCCTCTTCGGCTTTCGGTCCGAGCAGCCTGCATCTCCAGACATTTCGGCACCCTCACGACGAATCCGCGCTTGAATTGGGGCTATCCTGAAATATGTATGGCGGGGTGTTACGGCGGGTGGTGATTAATCGAGTACTTGCATGCCCATAACAATGCCGGGATAATGGAGTCCAAGATCCTTTCATAATAACGGTCGCGGTAACGGATATATTTGATACGGTCCATATAAAAAGATGAGGTTGCAGGAGAAAAAAAGTATAACCAGGTTAATTACTTCTTAGGCCAGGCCGAAGGGCTGTTTTCTGAAAAATGACGATTTTTTTCATTGGTATGCATCCTACGGTGAATTCGTGAGGTCAACCAGTAACAAGTTATGCTTTTTTTGCACGTCAAAATAGGGGTTTCCTTTAGTGTTGTTGTTTTATCCTATTGATATATCATGATAATTTTCAAGTGTGCCTTCAGACACCATGTCAGGGAATACATGTATGCCAACAGAATAATACGATCGGATTGAATTATTCTATTGACAAAATTTTCACTACGCAGTAAAACTACTTATACTGGAAAAGGCAGCGATGTTAGTATCTTTTCGTATAAAATCACAAAACAAAGATAATTCAAACCATTCGTTAATTATCCAATACTATACTCTAAACAATAACTAAAGAGCGGGAAGGAGAGGAAAAAAATTATAAAAATAGTTAATATGTATTAAAAATTGCAACCCATTAATTATTAACCAAAAAAAGGGGGGAGCCCATGAAGCAGAAGCAATTGTTTGTCGTTTTCCTGATTGCATTGTTGATAGCCGGATTCGGCGGTATGTCGGTGCCGGATAAGGCTGGAGCGGCGGGGGTAGAAAAGATTGGTGTCCTGTATATCGTTCATGGTGGTTTTAGTGAATATAAGGCCCAGTATCTCTGGGATGTGTCCATCCAGATGTTTTCATATGATCCGAATCATTCCGTGTATAAAATAGTAATCTGGAATTCCCCTTTCTGGAGCATGGTTTTGAAAGCCGGTAACGCTCCAAAAGAAATACCAAAATATTCTTACGCGTATGACCGCCTGGGCGGCATAGATCCTTTTCCCGGATATACCGATCAGCAGGTAGCCGATCTTGAAGCCGAACTGAATGCGGCGGCCTGTGACGGAATCGAGTTCGTTGTTGATTGGGCCGGCTGGATGTCCGGTGAACAAATTGAACATTATGCCTATCCTCGCGGCATTTATTATCCACCCTCGGGTACCGGCGATAATGTAACCTATTGCGGTGAGGGTGAAGCCGGCGGGCCATGGGCAGGGTGTGACCCTGACCGTTTTAACGTTGACGGACCGGTTGAAAGATTTATCGCAGCCGGTGTCAGCAAGATTATCGCTATCGACCAGACCACCGGTGGGGTGCGGTTTTTTAAAACCTATGACGTAATTAAGATGATGCGTAAGGGCTTTGCCGATTACGGTGTGTCCATTCCGATTGAGTGGCTTAACGACCCTCAATCCCTTATGGACGCTTCTTATCCCACCGATCCTGCGGGCTGGACGACAACTCTGGGTGCACCGACCGTGGATCCTTCCGTTCCGTTGGCCGGAAATCCCAACCCGGTTGTAGAAGATGTGCGTCTGGCAGAGCTACATGCCGAAGGAATTGCAGCCGGTTTTAACAGTGCTGTTTCCAATGCCGATACGGGTGTAATCCTTCTGAACCATGCTACCCGGGATTATGCACAAACCTATGATCCCAAAATCGACGATACCCTGGTCATCAACCAGAATATCAAAACAGAGCTTATCGCTATGGGTCTGGACCCGGACAACATCGTGGGCGCCTATATGGGTATTAAGGAATCCAACCCCTATCATCCCACCGGGAAAGCAGAATATACCAGGGAAATGCGGGGTGAGAACCTCGGGCATGCATGGCTGTATGAGACAGATCCCGGGCAGCTTCCGGGCGGCGAATGGGGTTATCTCTACTGGGATGCATTGCAGTACCTGAAGGATCGCGGTGTACAGCACATTGTTATCGGATTTCCCCAGATTACGGTCGACTCTGTTCTGAATCTGGTTGAAGTGCACATCCAGATTGCAAAAGAGATCGGCACCAAGAATTGGCTGAAATGGGGTACGTTTGACTATGCAACCTATCCCGGCACAGGGCATCCGTTTACCGACTACTGGGGTAACTGGGTCACTACCGACTGTGAAGAATGGACTCTGGATTATACATCAGGCTCGACCGAGTATACGTTAGGTGCGGACATTGCCGGTCAAACCTCCGGGGCGACCGCCAAAATCAAGTCATATACCATCGACAGCGGCAGCTTTGCCGGCGGCGATGCCGCAGGAAGTCTGGTGCTGATGAATATAGTCGGCACCTTTGTTGACGGCGAAACAGTGCGTGATGACGAAAGCCCGGCCGGAGCCGCCCTGGCAGACGGCGCTGCATACCTCACTTCGGAGAGCAATTGTTGCTTTGAGATGGGAGGTTGCGGCCCGTTGCGTCAGTACCCGCCGCCTCGTATGGATTCTCTTAACAATGCTCTGACGTTTATGGATCCGTCCCTGGCGTATGATGTATCCGAATACGGGCATCTGGGTTACGATCAGGCCCTCGGTGCACCGGACCCCAATGCTCCGGTACAGAACCAGTACACCGGAACCTGGGCAATGTATCAGCCGCCAAATGACGATCCGCGGGTTGCTGAAATGCTGGCAGACCACATTCTGTTGGCTGCCGATTGCGACGAGACCTTAATCGAGCTTGCCGAGTTCAAAGCCGTGCCCGGCAGCAGAAAGGTGACGCTCAGCTGGACTACTGAATCTGAAACCAATAATGTCGGGTTCAATATTTATCGGGCTGAAGCGGCAGACGGACCGTATGAAATGATTAATGATGAAATCATTCCGGCTGAAGGCACACCGACGGAAGGCGCCTCCTATACCTTTGTCGACACCGGTGTCCAGAATCGGAAAACCTACTATTACAAGCTGGAAGATATCGATGCAAACGGAACGGCAGTCCAGAATGGCCCTGAAAAAGCAACCCCGCGGCTGATTTTCGCGCTGTTCTAAAAAAGCCGACCTAGTTATATAGTATTTTCCTATGTGTTGAAACGGCAGATCTATAAGACCTGCCGTTTTTTTTATGCTTCATTATTGTTTCACTATGGGTCTGTATATGAAAGCATTTTTACAATGCTATGGGCGCAGGAAAAAAACCACAAAGGCTTATACTGTTTCATTGCCGACGGCTCTGTGCTCAGGGGCAGAAAGGGGGAGAAACTACGCATATAGTCCATAGCCCGCACTGCCGGGTCTGTTCACGCTCCGACAGCCTCTGGGATTTTTGAGGGCTTCAGAAAATAATGAAATGTTGTCATTGCCGCTGAAACGTTCTTTCAGGAAACGTGCAAACAGCATGAAGCATACCTGCAACGCTGAATACCGGAGCTGCCACACCACGAAATCTCTCCGGCAGGAGGGTTTATATAATTTATTAAACTACGGCTTTCAGTCGTGCGACCCGAATCGCTAAAAGCGATTCGGGGAGAATATATTTTATAAGACGCCGGGTGTCTTCTCCTGTGCCTTTGTTGTGTCATCCGGGGTGACAAGAGTTGCGCACGTTGCTTTTTGCCCGCGAAAAAGAGCTGCAAGAGTCAATCCGAAGGGTTGGCTCACAAAGGAGGTAAAAGGAAGGGCGCACTGCAGGGTGTGCCGCAACCGGCGAATACCGTTGCGGTTCGATTTCAGCCCGAGGGTCAACAAACTCGCCCCTTGTCTCCTCCAGAATGGGTTTATCCAGAGCGGAGCGCAGGGTACAGCATCCGGCTGCCTGGCAATGGGATTAAGGAAGCCCGTGGCTTATCAGCAGGGAGAGCATTTTATACAATATTGTAGCCGGGTAGGAGCGGCCTTTGGCCGCGATACATTCCGTAATTCCCCATAGCTCATCAATCGCACCTAAAGGTGCTCCTACCCGGCGAGTGTGATATGGAGGCTATAGAATTTCATGAATTGCTCTGGGAATCAATACTGCATATATGAGAGTGGTGATTACCATGCACCCCCTTGGGGTGCTTTATACGGCCACGCCTTTTAGACGTGGATAATTCCGGAGGTAGTATTAGCAATAATAATTAAGAAATTGCTGAGGTTTCCGGCAGAAGGATGCATCAGTGCCAACCGCAGGTCCTGTGATCAAACGGATGCAGGCCTGAATGAAAAAAAAGGGATACACCAAACGGTGTATCCCTTTTTTTGTTAAATCTGGAGTAATGGTTATGCGGCCTGGGCCTTTTGTTGGGCCAGATCTTCCATCTCTTTGTCGATGCTTTTTTTGCACATTATCAGCCAAACGGCCAGGATCAGGTTTGCGCCGCCTTTAAGACCGAATGCCCAGCCCGGTCCCAGCTTGTCGTACAGTAAACCGCCGACCTGCAGGAAGAAAAGCATCCCGATAGGCTGTGCCGTATTGAGCCATCCAAGAATTGAACCGACCAGGGCTTTGGGAGAAGCATCGGTTGCAAGGGTGTTTGCGCCGGCAATGGATCCTGCAATGCCGAACCCGACCAGTATCACAATCCCGTACATGACACCTGAGAAAGGCCCCGGAGAGACTCCCACCAGAATCAGCCCAATACCGCCGGCTATGAGGGTGACGATGATTGTGGAAAGCCGTCCCCATTTGTCAAGCATAATACCGATAATGGGAAATGCCAGAAAGGTTATAACACTCATGATAATCATGGGAACAGCGCCTTTTGTAGTGGCAGCCTCAGAGGTCATCTGCATTTTGCTGCCCAGTTGTACCGCCCATGCAATGAGAAACGTGGCCATAACCCCGATATCGGCACGGCTGATCAGGGAACACACACAACTGGCTTTGATAGAAGGGCTTTTCATGACAACGCCGCACACTTCTTTGAAGGTCTTCTTGTCCTCTTTTTTTGTTTCAGGCAGCCGCTCTTTTAAGAATATCATTGTTCCCAGTATGCCGATAAGGGCCATAATGGAAGATATGATAAAAAGCCCCTGGACACCTGTTTTTCGCCCAATGGGAGCGATTGCTGCAAAGATGAGGATACTGGCGAGGCCCATCATCATGCCGTTAAAGGCCATTCCCTTGCCCCGGTCTTTTTCATAGGTATAATCGGCAACCATGGTGATAAACTGGGGGTAGACCAGAATATAGCCGATGCCGACTATAAGGCGCAGGACATACGCCATAAGGAGACCGGGGGCGCAGTCGGTAAACTCGGCCGCCTTGGAAGGTGCGAAGTTTAAAAGGGCACAGATTGTCGCTGAGAAATCGGCTGAGAGTCCGAAAAAAGATGCAATCTCAATTGAAAGACCGTAAAAATAGTAGAAAATCATCAGGACAATAAAACCGATGACTGCCAGTATTTTTCGTCCTGTTTTGTCCGACATTACGCCAACGACGCCAACGAACGCCAGGGTTGCGATCTGGCTCATGTTCTGAAGGAACCCGTTGATATTGCCGAAATAATCGGAGGGAACCTTGACGATATCCTGCAAAAAGGCGGGCTGCAGTATGGCGGGTATCACCATCAGCATGCCTATGATGAGGGTGTTCAGATAGAGGAAGAAAAAGTTCTTTTTGGTCAGGTCCGGCGCAACTTCTATGCCGGCGAATTTTGGAACCTTGGTGTTTTCGTCCATACACGACTCCTTTTTTTTGGTTGCGGTTTATTTATATACGCTGTTTTGTTTTCAGCTTATCATAGCTATTCTTACCTTTTAATATTGATTGTATATGAAGTCAAGAAAAAAAATATAGCCATGGAATTATACTGTTAGAATAATATTATACGCACTAGTTCGAAAGAATAATATTAATTGACAGATATCGCTGTGCAGTTTATATAATTTACTAATGGCTGGTGATCAGCCTTTTTGTTTTCTGCATACGTTCATTGCCTGCACCTCCCGTCGTTCGTGCTACACAACCGCCCAAAGGCGGATATGATACTAAACAACACGTAAAGATACGTCCTATACAAACCAAAACTGTTATACGGAGGGGATGCCGAATGCAGTTTGCAAAGCGTATTAATCTGAAAACGAAGCTCCTGGTTTCGTATCTTCTTGTTGCGGCTGTGCCGTTCATGGCCCTTGCCGTTTTTTCGTTATGGAAGGCCGGCGATGCTTTGACCGAAGCGGCTTTGGATAAGCTTGAAGCCGTGCAGGAGATTAAGAAAAAGCAGATAACTTCGCTCTTCAGTTCCTTTCAGCGTGATGCGGTTTCGGCTTCGAAAAGCCAGGACATTCTGGGGCTGGTGCATTTTCTCAACAGCAATTACGAGCTTACCGGCACTACCGAAGAAGGTACATATGATACCGCGAGTCAGGACTATCAAAGATATATTGAAAGGTTCGGGCGTTTCCCCAAAGAGTTTATCTCTTCGTACGGGTACCACGACCTTTTGATTATTCGGGCTGAAACAGGTCATGTCATGTTTACGGTTAATAAAGAAAAGGATTCAGGCACGAACCTGCGGTACGGCCCTTACAAAGACACAAACCTTGCGCAACTATGGAAAAGAGTGCTGGAAGGAAAGACGGTTGTGTTTGAAGATTTCCAGGCCTATGCGCCAAGTGGAGGCACACAGGCCTTTTTTATCGGAGCTCCCCTGCTGGAAGAGGGGTCTGAAACTGTTTTGGGAGTGCTCTGTTTGCGGGTTTCCAATGACCAGCTCAACGCGATCATGCAACAGCGAACCGGCATGGGACAGACCGGCGATACCTGGCTGATAGGTAAAGATGCCTCCGGAAAGACACTTTTCCGTAACGATTCCACCGTGTTTAAACAGTACACTATCGGATCGGTGCTGCAGGCCGCCTATCTGGATGAAGCTTTTCGATCTCGTAAAGCCGGACAGGGCGTCTATGCCGATGAACAGGCCGGCGAGGTGATGGTTGCCTACAGTCCCCTGGCCGTTAAAGGGGTTAACTGGATAATGGTTTCCCGTATTGCGGTGGATGAAGCCTGTAGAGCCGTTTCGGCGCTCAAGCTTATTATGCTGATAATAGCCGGTGTGGGTATCGTGTTTATCATAGCCATAGCCCTCTTCTCGGCATATGAGCTGGTTACGCCGCTTAACCGGATCATAGACAGTTTGAGAACCGGATCTGAAAAAACCGGTGAGGCTTCGGCTATTCTGTCTTCCTCAAGTGAAGCCCTGGCCCGGCGGGCGGCAGAGCAGGCCGCATCGCTGGAGGAGGCCTCTGCGGCACTGAATGAAATAGCGTCTATGGCAAAACAGAATGCGGAGAATGCCCAGGAGGCAAGCGGTCTGTCCAGTGAGACGGATGAAGGCGTTGAAGCCGGATCGTCCGCCATGTCGAAACTGCTGAATGCAATGGAAGGTATCAATGCCAGCAGCCAGGAGGTAGGCAAGGTGGCCAAGGGAATTGAAGAAATCGCGTTCCAGACCAATCTGCTGGCCCTTAACGCCGCCGTAGAAGCGGCGAGAGCGGGTGAAGCGGGCAAAGGCTTCGCGGTAGTCGCGGAAGAGGTGCGTAACCTCGCGCAGCGGGCCGCGTCGCAGGCGCATACCACAACAACGCTCATAACGGAAAGTATTGAGCGGGCCAGAGAGGGAACCGTACAGGCGGAAGAGGTTCGTAGAATCCTTGATGATATCCTTCAGGGGGTCCATAAAATGACGGGAATTGTCAGTGATATCGCTAAAGCCAGTCAGGACCAGTCCCGTGGAATCGACCAAATTAATACGACTGTGGCCCATATGGACCACGTTGTTCAGGAAAATTCAGCCAGTGCACAGGAATCCTCCGCAGCCAGTAAAAATCTGTCGGCCCAGGAAGAGGAACTGGAAAAAATTGTTGCTGAACTGCTGGTGCTGGTTCGCGGAAGGGGAAGCTCCCTTCAGCACGTACCGGTCAGGGATGAAGATGTAACGTTTTAGAAGCCGAACAAAACGCACGTAAAGAAAAAAGGGGAAAGATGCCGGTGGCGTATCTTTCCCCTTTGCTTTTCTGTTTAGAGTAAATTCCACCATACTATAGCCGCGGGGAATAACAGCACAGGCTGATACACGGTTAGATTGCCTGCGGCCATGTGCTCGCAGGAAAAGGGAGAGACAAAAGAGAAACCACCGTTCGCACCGCCGCGTCTGCTCTCACCGCATCAGCCTGTAAGGGCTACAGAAAAAAGAAAGATGCTCTCATGGTGCCGTTCCGGCTACATTTCCAGCACTTCCTGTTTATGGGTCGCATAGTCGAGATAGGTGATTTTATCGGGGACAATGCGGATCAGGGTGTATGCCGGATCAGTGGAGCCCTGTTGCCAGTAGGCCGACCACTTTTCTTTCCATTTTTCTTTCTTTACCTTTTCGTCGGTAACGATTTCGGCCTTGCCCTGTACTGATATGCTGCTGTGGTCCTCGGGACGGTAATAATACGCACTGGCCCGGGGGTTGTTCCGGATCTCCTTAACCTTGGCGGACTGAGAGCCCGTTGCATAATAAAACAGCAGGTCGTCGCCGACCGGGTTGTTTTCCATCATGCGGCCCTTGGGGGTGCCGGTCTCGTCGATAGTAATCAGGTTGGAATAGGGGTACGATTCCGTAAAAGCAATAATGGTTTTTTTGAGTTCTTCCTGGGACATATTATTCTCCTTCCTAACAACAAGGAGACTGCTGGAAAACGCCCATCTATCCCGATTATATCGGGATTGCGCTCACCCTTCGTCACAGCAGCGTACAATCAGGTACGCTGAATGATCCACAGGAAAAAATTCCTGTGGAAGGAAACAATGCACGTTCGTGCCCCTTGTTTTCCTCTTTCAGAGGAAAAACAAGACAACCGCTACGCGGTTGCATGTTGCCGCCTCAGGATTTCACGCGCCTTGTATCTGAACATTTTCCAACAGTCTCCCGTTACCAAGGTGTTTAGACAGACTGTCTTTATAACTGAATGCGGGGCACCCGGCACCCCGTCTCAGTGGGTTGCCTTATTCTACAATAACTTTTCCCTTGTACTCACTGACACGTTCGCGGGATGAATGCCACTCGTCGTCAGGCTGGATAACTTTACGAACCCTGAAGGTATACTCTCCCTTTTCAATAAAACAGAGGCTGGCCACCGCACCGTAGGGAATGCGGTTTGAGAGAAAAGTTCCGCTTTCATCCAGAACGAAATGAACAGGACTTTTACAGGCAAGCGTTACCTGTTTGCCTTCGAACTGAATTTCTACCGGCCGCTTTGATTCGTTGATCCATACAACTGTTGATCCCGGATTAACTTTCAGCGTTTTTGGTATAATGGCACCAGAATAGTGGACGCGAATGATTTTATGGATGTTGATCGATTTTTCAGGTTGAATTTTTTTCTCTTCCGCCCCTGCGCTTGTCACACATACACAGCATACCAGCATGCAAATGAAACCAATTATCTTTTTTGTTTTCATAGCCCACCTCCCGAAAAGAGTTGTGTGTTAATGGGTTCCGTACCCCATGTGATAACGAATGAATCGGATTGTACTCATCTCTTGCGCTGGAAAAACAGTTTGTTTTTTCTAGCAGGAGCGCATGGTTGTCGGAAATCCGGATCGCTTGCAGCCCTTGAATATCTCTTCCAGAGGGTCCGTGCGCATTGTCTGGAGCTTTCGGAACACGTCCGGACGCTCGCTGGACACTTCCGGCATGATTTCGGCCATGGCGGCCCCCACGATTTTGGGCGTCTCATACGGGTCGAGCAGACTGCGCAACGTTTTCGTTATTTTGCTGAGCAGATAGTCGATATCGTCAACGGTCAAACAGTAGGGCATTACGGCATTGCGGATCATGTCGCGATGGTCGAGCTTTTTGATAATCTCGTCACGCCACCAGTCGAGGTAGACAAAAACACCCTCACGGGAAATTTTTCCTTCAGTTATTGCATACTTAACAGCATTGGCGGCTTTCCAGCCGCTGATGATTGCGCCGGTCATCTCGGCTTCCTGGCACCATACCGCATCGGACACCAGCAACACCTGGTCTTTATACGGATCGATTATATGGGAATACATGTTGCCTTCTATGCACAGAGGGCGGATTGCTTCAGCGTTTTTAAACCATGAGGCAAAGTAGCCCTGCTTGGTAAAGCGTTCAAAGGCACCCTGTACATCTGCTCCCGGATGGGTGCAGCTAATGAAAGGAAAGTATGTCTCGCCGTCGGCCCGGGGAGTCATCCAGATACGCATGGGGGTTTTTTCACCCAGGAATATTTGAAAAAGTGCGTATTTTTCGGAAGGTTCCACACCGGCCATCTCAAAACCATAGCTGGTGCTGGTACCGTAATAAATACGGTCTTTGTTTTTTCCCAGGGTTTTAGCCAGGCGGGAAGCTCTGCCGTCGGCGCCGATTACAAAGGTGCCTTTGAATTTGGCACCCTCGCGGGTAAGAACGGTTACCTGCCCGTTTTCGGTCTGGGTACCGATTACATTGTATCCCGGAAAAACATCAACTCCGTACTTCCGGCACTCCTTCATCAGGCTTTTCAGCAGGGCGCCTTTGTCGTAGGTGGCGCTGATGCGGCCTTCATCACCCATGCTTTCGTTTTTTGCGTAATCACCAAGCTGTATTTTATTGCCTTTATATGAGTAGATGGACCAGGAATAGAAATTCTGGTGTTTTCCTTCGTAAGGGATTGAAAAACCATACCCCGGGAAGCACAGCCGCTGGTCCCTGGTGTTGATTGAAACGCGGTCGCCGAGATACCGGCCGGTAAGGGTAACGATCATCATGCTGCAGGCACGGTTTATATCCGTGATGGTTTTTTTTCTTTCAAGCAGGGCAACCCGAAGGCCCTGTTCTCCGGCTGTTTTGGCAGCCATCAGGCCTGCCGGGCCGGCTCCCACCACAATTACATCATATACGTGTGACATATTTTCTCCCTTGTTCAGATCTTAAGAATCTCCTATGCTGTCGGACACCGTGTATCTCCAACAGTCTGCCATTACGAGAGTATTCAGACGAGCTTCTGGACTGTCTTTCCGGAAAAGCATGTCCGGACAAAGTAGTCTAATAGAATACATGTAATGAAATTATATTGTAACATCCACCCCCTTGTCAATACTTAATGCAAAAATTACGTTGCATATAATGCAAAAATACGTTACAGCCGTAGTAGTCGGTAGCTTTTTGAACGTCCCGTGTCGGCGTTTCTCGCCGGTTTTTATTAACTGTTTGAAAAAACAGCACATTTAGCCTTGCAGCACAACAGCGTTTTTAAGGGGGACCGACGCTTGCCGGCATGCAGAAAAAAGGGATCGGTTTTCGCATGCTTTCACAAACCATCCCGTTCATTTTCAGAATTTTTACACTTTTTCCTTGACAAGTAATACATCTTAAAATATTATTCTAAGTAAAGTAGTCTTAAAGACTACATTTAACCAACCAATTGTCATGAAATATTATTTACTGAAAGCACTAATAGGGTAACAACTCTGTCCGGTCGGTTCTGGTACCGCTTCGGCATGCGGCGTATCAGCGTGGTTATGTTTCCGTTTTACGACGGTGATTCCGGTATTATATAAACGGCAATTATTATTCTGGGAAAACACGGTTATGATGGATTCTATGCAAACTATTGTGCAACATTGTTGGCTCAGTCATTAGATTAATCAATAGCAAAGGGGAAACCAATGTCACGGGTCAAATTTGAAGACATGATCAATTTTATTGAAGAAGTTGTGGAACGCCCTAATCTGTTCGGCGGGTTGGATCTGGAACCTCTTGAAACGTACCAGGGTATGGACACAAGCCTGGGCCGCAATATCAAAAAGCCCATGGCCACAGGCGATTATCGCGCTTTCCGGCTGAAAGGTTCGGACAAGGTTGATAAAATCGCCTATGGTGAACTGCACTATATGAAGCGGGCAAAATACTGTTCGATGAATATGACCGCCGGAGACGATTACGATTTGCCGATTTACGCCTGTGAATTCGACGAATCGGCCAAGCGGCTGTCGATTACCGTGGACCTGATGCCGGTGGTTGATACGGCCGTTTACCCGGAATATCGCAAAAAATACCTGGATCCCCTGGCCGATATATGGCGTAAAAGCCGCACCATCCCGGGGCTTACCGATGAAGACGGACGGTGTCTTGTTCAGCGGCGCTATGGACCGTGGCCCTGGGCCCGGGCCAGCATGTCGCACTTCCCGATTGACGGGAGGGTTCCCGATAGTTCCCTGCGCACCAAAATTTTCGAACCGGTTATCGAATTTGCCAAGGTATGGCTGGGCCTGCTGGAAAACGCCGAGCCGATGCCCGAAGGCGACTATAAAAACGAGGTACTCACCAGGAAACGGGCTCTGCAGAAATATTTCCGCGAACTTGATCCGGGCGGAGAGGTTCTGAAAAAAGTTGTCGGACATGAAGCAGAGCGTCTTATTGTAAGCCTCATATTCTAAAAGGGGGAATGAACCATGGCATGGACACCATATACAGACAAGATGACAGAGATTTTAAAGCAGCTTCCTTTGAAAGAAGTTGAAAGCGCCGACGGTATTACGGTATACGAATCGGACAAAGCAGAGAAGGTGGTTGTGGGCAGTGTTACCGTGGGTGATGAACTGCAGTATGGAATGTGTACCATTATCCCGAAAGCAGAGTATGTGCTGCCTCTGTTCTATTCACGATGGGAAGAGCGTCAGGACAGCATAACTATTCTGGTCGATATTATGCCTACCGTTGATGACTTGGTCGACGAGCCGTACCGCTTCAAATATATAGAGCCCATGGGTGAATCCTGGGACCGCTTTGCCAAGCTGGCCGGTATATGCCCTGAAGAAGATGATGATCTTCGGGCCGCCTGTTCGATTATTTATACCGGCGCGAAGATCCCCATTGAAAAAGACGGGATGCGACTGGCGGCCCTGGCACCCCATACCGATTATCTGAAGAAATATGTTGAGTATATGCAGGGGGCCGAGGCAACGGGCGATCAGGTGAAAATCAAGGAAGTGCAGCGGAAAATCGCTGCTATTCGCGGTATTATTTCCGATTTTGTCCGTCGCACCCAGGCAGACAAAGCCGATCAACTGTGTAACCTTTTTTTGTAAATAAAGGAGTCATACTATGTCGATCGTAGATATACTGAAAAAGGGCGCTGAATATGCCAACATTGATGAGACCTCCAAGGAAATGCTGGAGGATTTTACCGACCACAAGGTCGGTATGCAGCTTGAAGATGTAGCCGTGACTATGGTAGTTAAGGACAGTGTTATGTCGCTGGAAGAGGGTATGCGCGAAGATTGTCATGCGGCAATGAAAATGTCGACAGTGGATGTGTGCGGCGCAATAGACAACAGCTACGACCTGATGGAGATCAGGGACAAGGGCGAGATCATCAAGGGCGATATGACGGACCCCAATATAGCGGTGCATTTTATGGCCACTTTTCCTTTTTTCGATGCAATGGTACGGCTGTATGAAGATGATGCCGAGTTCAAGAACCAGGTGGATGCGGTTAAAGCGTCACAATAAATCCGGAGATACTAATAATGGTAAAACATATTGTAGCAGTAGATAAATGCCGGGGGTGCGGCAAGTGTGTTGATATCTGCAGTCTGGAGTTGTGGGAGCTGGTGGATACAGACGACGGAAAAAAAATCGCTGAGGTGATTGAAGAAGCCGCTGAGATTTGCCATACCTGCATGGCATGCAGGGACACGTGTCCGGAAGAGGCCATTACCATCATTAATGAAGATGAGTAGGCCCCGGCGCGTTTAGCGGCGTCTGGTTTCACACACGAATGTATGTCGCCGATCCGGAGTGGCGATCCCTTCTAGAAAACACTGCATAATGGGTATGCATTACAGAACGTTACATTGACGAAAGGATACTTTCCTTATGGTACTACGTTGCCGAACATTTATTATTGCTGTAGTAGTGGCTGCGATTGGATGCAGTCTCGGGGTTGGATGCAGCAAGGCAAAGAGAAAATTTTCCGTACCAAAAATCAACATGATCACCTCTGAGTATGTCATGGCGGTTGAAGAACCGGTAGACGGTCATGTCTGGATTGTGGGCGATTACGGTATGATTTACAACTCCAAAGACGGCGGAGAAAACTGGACTGAACAAAAGTCGGGGACCATTAATCTGCTCTGTGACGTTGATTTTGTGGATGAGAAAACCGGCTGGGTGTCGGGTATCAAAGGCACCATGCTGCACACAACAGACGGGGGTGCGACCTGGGAACAGCAGGAGACCAATACCAAGGAGCATCATCTGCTTTCAATCAGTTTTGTGGACAAGGAATACGGCTGGGCGGTCGGCGACTATACTACGATTATGCATACCACCGATGGCGGCAAAACCTGGAAACGCCAAACCGAGGAGCAGGACAGCATATACAGCAAGGTGTTTTTTATCGACCGCGAGCATGGCTGGCTGGTCGGCGAGCGCGGTCAGATACTGCAGACCAAAGACGGCGGTGTAACCTGGAACGTGGTCATGCCCGAATTCTTCAAGCGGGAAACCATTGAAGAGGAATATGAAAATCCGAGACCGTCGCTGTTCGGTATTTATTTCAGCGACAGGGACCACGGCTGGCTGTGCGGTCTGGACTCGACTATTCTCCACACGGCGGACGGCGGCGAGAGCTGGAAAGTTCTTAATACCGGAACCGATATTCTCTATAATATTATTGTTAAAGGAGACCGGGGCTGGGCTATCGGCTCTCAGGGTACGTATCTGCTCTCCCGTGACGGTGGTATTACATGGGAGAAACTGGGCGAGGCTATCAAATCAAAATTGACTTTTTCAAACGTCTACTTTAATACTCCGGAGAAAGGGTGGATTGTCGGTGCGAGCGGTACGGTTGTTCACAGCAAAGACGGCGGTGAAACCTGGAAATTCTATTCCGGCCTTTCGTATGAATTCGAGGGGATGAAAATGCCCGAGGGGTTGGAAAAGAGAGTTATTGAGTAAACCGTTGTTGCTCCATACTGCTTTACATGCACCTTTAAGAAAGGGGAAAGTTATATAATGGAACGTTTCGCAAATCTCATTATTGAAAAAAGAAATCTTTTCCTGCTGATCATCCTCGGCGTCACCCTCTTTTTCGGATATCAGGCAACCAAGCTCGAAGTGGGAACTGTTTTCGTCGACCTGCTTCCCAAGAACCATGAATATATTGATGTGCACAATGAGGTGCGCAATGTATTCGGCGGGGCAAACCAGGTGTTGGTCATGGTTCAGGTCAAAGATACTGAGAAGGGCGGAAAATACAAGGATATCTTCAATCCGGATACACTCAGTAAAGTCAAGTTCATCACCGACGAGTTGAAAAAATTCAACGGCGTCGACCGTTATAAAATTCTTTCCATCGCCCATCGTAAAGTCAGAGACATGAAGATGACCAGCGAGGGCTATATTTCCAATCCGCTGATGTGGCCGGACGTGCCCCAGACTAAAGAAGATCTTGAGAAGCTGCGGCTTACGGTCTACGGCAACTCCATGGCCTACCCCGGCCTGGTATCCCTTGACAGTCGGAACGCCCTGATAATGGTCGACTTTTTTGAAGAACATATTGATTATGCCACCTGCTTCAAGGAATTCCAGGAACTGCGCAGGAAGATGGAAGATGAGAACCATATTGTTGCCATTGCGGGAGAGCCCATGCACCTTGGCTATATCGACAGCTATGTCGGCGACGTGCTGAAGATACTTGCCTATACCATCGGCGCCATGATGCTGGTGTTCCTGTTCTATTTCAGGTCAAAACGCGGTATGGTGCTGCCGGTTTTCGCCGCCCTGGTCAGTGCAATATGGGGGCTGGGTTTCCTGAGCATGCTGGGTTTTAATCTTGACCCTCTGGTGCTGGTGTTCCCCTTTCTGATAGCGGCCATGGCCGCCTCCCACTCGACCCAGGTGCTGAAACGGTATAAAGAGGAGGCTGCAAAATATCCGGACAATAAAGAGGCCTGTAAAAGCGTTATCCGCAGCCTGTTTATGCCGGGTTTTGCGGGGATTCTTACCGATGCATCCGGTATTATCATTATTGCCATTACGCCCATCGCGATCCTGCAGAAGATTACGGTGTCGTGTGCCTTCTGGGCTTTTGCAACGGTTATTATCGCCATGATACTGGTTCCTATTCTGCTTTCCTATATGCCTCTGAAACCGGAAAAACCCGGGAAAAGCCTGCTTGACCGGCTGCTGATGGCTGCCGGCGGCTGGATCAACCGCAGCGGTAAGTACGTTATTACGGCCGCCTCCATTATCCTGTTTGCCTGGGGCTGTACGTACCTCAACAAGATCACCATCGGTAACGCGGTGCCGGGGTCCGAGATCCTGTGGCCGTTTCACCGTTACAATGTCGACAGCTTCCGCATCACCTTTTCAATGCCGCTTCTGAACCCCCTGTATATTATCCTGGATACCGGTAAGTCCCAGGGGGCGGTTAAGGCGGAAGCCACCCGGGAAATTTTAAAATTCGCCCGCTATATGAAAAAGACGCCCAACCGCAAGGTAATGCTGGTACAGACGATCCAGGGGCGCATTCCCGGAATTCATTCAGGCATGCGCGAACGCGATCCACGCTGGCGCTTCCTGCCCGTTGACGACCGGCAGACCGAATTTTTATACCGCTCGGCCATGCAGATGGGCGGACCGGGAAGCTTCGACAAGTTTGTGGACCTGGGTGACCGGAATGTGAATATCATCATTTTCTGCAGGGACAAAACCGCCCAGACCATCAAGGAGGTTTTCAGCCGGATCAAGTATTATATTGAAAATGAGTCGACCATCAAGGGTACGGACATGAAATACAAGCTGGCCGGTGGCGCCGTGGGTGTGCAGGCCGCTATAAACGAATGCCTGACAGACTATCAGCTGATAACCCTCGGTTTGGCCCTGCTGGTTGTGTTTTGTTTCTGTACCGTTGTATTTCGTTCATTCGTGGCGGGTATTATCATTCTTATGCCGCTGCTGTTGTCTAATGTGCTGGCCTTTACGTTTATGGTGCTCAATAATCCACCCTTACCGCTTACTACAGCAACGCTGCCGGTGTCGTCGGTGGGTATCGGCCTGGGGGTTGACTACGGCATTTATCTGGTAAGCCGGATTATTGAGGAGTACCGCCGCAACGGCAAGAGCCTTTCCGATGCGGTTACCATTGCAATGGGTACGACAGGCAAAGCCATCATCTATATTGCGACGACCCTGATCTGTGGTATTGTTTTCTGGTTCCTGTCGAAGATGATGTTCCAGGCGCTCATGGGACTGCTGCTGGCAATTATTTTGACGCTGAATATGCTTGGCGCGCTGCTGGTAATTCCGAGCTTTGTCCTGCTGTTTAAACCCAAATTTATCACGGCCAAAAAAACCAAAACCACTTAACAAAAAGGGGGGAGCATGAAGGTGTGTATACGTTTTTTAGCGGTCATCGCAGTATTGTCGACGTGCATACTTTTCGGGGGAAGCAGAACAGAAGCGTATTTGTGGCTGATGGACGGCAAGCTTGAAGTAAATGGTATGTATAAGGAGCAGTTGTATATCCGGACTCACATACCGCGCAATGAAACTAAATTTCACAAGTCAAACCTCGATTACTGGCGCAGTGTCTTTCTGATTGAGGGGCTCTATCATGTCTACGAGGGCGACGATTTTTATGTAAACCTGTTCGGCGGCTTCCGCTATTTCTATGAAAAAGCGCCTGCCCTTGATTCGGAATTAAAAAGAGGGATTCCACACCGCCCCTACAGCGAATATACCCACCCGCGTGACGACGATTTAATTACCGAGCTGTACCTTGATATCCAGAAAGGACCCTGGCAGTTCAAAATCGGTAAACAGATCGTGGTGTGGGGTGAAACCAACCTGCAGCAGACCGCAGATATTATCAATCCGCTTGATATCCGGCACGGTTCACCGGGCACCGAGAACTGGGAAGAGATCAAGATCGGCCTGTGGATGATTCGTGGTTTTTATCAGTCCGACCTGCCGGGCCAGCTCAGCTTTGAATTTATTTTCAACCCGGGCGACTATGAACCGGCACGTATACCCATTGAAGGAACTCATTACTCCGTCAGCCGGGCAAGCACCTCTTTTAACCCCGACCGGGGCTATGGTATCACCCACTGGCTATGGGAAAAAGCACGGCGGGATGCCCCGGGGTGGAATTTGCGTAAAAACTGGGAAGTCGGTCTCAAAGTTCGCGGCTACACCTGGAACGTAGACTGGTCCTTCTTCTATTTCAACACCATAAGTGATGAGCCGGTTGCAAATCCGAACCGGATCAATCAATACAGCCTGGAGTATGTGCAATCGGGCCTGCGGTCAATGATTACCGGCTCACACATACGGCCCCGCGACGTGGGTTATAAGGTCTTCAAATATAAACGATTTCAGGTTGTGGGAGCCACGTTCCAGACACGTTTTGAGAAAACGCTGTTCAGCGAATGGCGACTGGAAATGTTCTATGAAATCGGGGCACCGTTTAATAAAACCAGTGATGGAACTTCAGGCGGTGATTACATCTCGGAGGTACGCCGGGACACCTTCGGCTTCGGACTTGAAGCTCGTGATTACTTTACCATCCCCTACTTTACCCATAACTGGTTTCAAGACAAGAAGATGAGCATCAGTATCACGCTGTTTTATGAGAAGATGTTCAATCATGATCGTGGAGTCAGCATTCGAACAGGACGCGGACATCGCCCCTCTGACAGCCACGCCACTACCATTGCATTCAGCATTTCGCAATATTGGTTCCATTCGAAGTGGTTTACCATGATTACCGGTAGCTGGAATCCCATCGGCAAGTACTTTTTCGCTCCGATCCTGGGCTATGCGCCGGGCAAGCACTGGCGCTTTGAGGGTGGTGTTCCCATTTACGGCTCCAGCGCAGGGAAGAATATGGGCCTGCATGACAAAGACAGTATACTCATTAGAGTGCGGTACGAATTTTAATCAGCAAATGAATACATAAACTTAGCAGGAGGGCCATTGTAATGTCAGGTATGAAAAAAAATATGCTACGGGCAGTTATTACCGGAATGATGCTTTTATTTCCGATGAGTGCGTTCGCCGCCGAGGTCGTCTACCCGGTAGCCGCCTATACGGCCGAAGAGCTGCAGAAGGTGCGCGAGTGGGAAAAGACCTGGGCCGGTAAGAAGATCGACAAGACCAA
>JANQGV010000198.1 GCA_028282925.1 Thermodesulfobacteriota bacterium | reverse complement strand
ATTCCCGTCGTATTAATATCCAGCATCGCATAATTTATTCCGTTGATGAGCAGAAGCGTGTTGTCCATGTCCTGAGGATCTGTACGCATTATGAATGATCTGAGTACCTTGTTTTCCTGCCGTTGATAACGTAAAATCTCTGAAGGATGATTTTAAATTTTTTCCAGGATTTTTATGCGATGGATCAGAGTCTTTTTTTCATTTCTTACTATTATTACTCCTTCATCTCATCCTTAGTAGCGGGCGGATACAGTGCAGGATAGGTTAAGCCGCTTCTTATTGTGTTCTGCCGCGCTCTGAAGGCGTGTTCTTCAAACGTTATGCTGCTGTCGGCGTAATCGCGCAGTGCCGGGGCAAGTGCTTTTCCAAGGCCGCGCAGATCGTCAGGGGTAATCCAGTCCGGGCCGTATCCGGCCCTGCCGTAGGTCGTTTCAACGGTCATGGCCATAACCTCATCCTGAAACATGTGCCAGAACCAGCTTTCAGGATACGATTTTGAGGCGAAGCTGCCGCCGCCTTCATCCGGGGCAGGCTCAAGCATATCTTCACCGTAATGGATGCCCAGGGCGTCGATGAAACGCAGTTGTTTTTTCCAGAGGGAAGCTTCCGTCTCGGTATATCCCTGGTCTTCAGTTCCGAAATGCGGGTAGAAAAACGGCCTGATATCAGGCTCGCTGTTGGAGGCATGCAGGTTGAGGGCCACGGTAAATTCCGGCCCTTCATCGTTGAGTTCAAGGATCATATCGTGCAGGGCCGTAACCTCAACCGGCGCGTTTTCAGTCAGCTCACGGGGGTCTTCGCTGTCGAAATACCACATAACTTCCAGGTTTTCACTTTTCGGGGTCGAGCGGTAATTACCGGCTATAACGCCGTCGATGTTGTGCATGGGCACGAGGGTAAAAATGAATTTTGACAAGATCTGTTGTGCTTCCGGCGTGCCGGATACAAGGTAATCGATAAGTCCTTCCAGCAGGAAAGACGGACCGGTTTCGGCAGGGTGGGAGCGGGCATGCATCCAGATGCGCTGTTTATCCTCGTCAGTGCTTGCCGGGTCGGTCAGGGTAACAAAATACATCGGGTTATCTTGCTGGGTTGTGGCAGGTGTTTCAACCGTAACATATGAATTGTCGGGCAGGGTATCGAGATAGTCGGTTAAATCTGAATAGGTATAGGGGTAAAACCGGGCAATCCAGACGGTTGATTGCGTAAACTGCTTTTCCATCTTCAGTTCATATTCCGCCGGCTGGGTTACCTCATTTTCATCGAATCGATACCAGGTTTCTTGATCATAGGAGTACACCGGCACATAGTAGTACGGCCAGCCCCGGTTCTTGAGATGAATGACAAGGGGCTCACGGGTATCAACATTGTCCATCCTGACGTACCACCAGGACCGCCACCGGTCAGGCAGTTCATGATTGTCGTTGTCATCAGCAAGTGAGAATTCCCACTCCGTATTGCCGGTTTTTGTAACGGCACCGATGCTGCCCGATTCAAAGCTGCTTGAAACCATTGTCTCCTTATCAGCAACTTCGCAACCGTATGCGCAGAAGAGAATGATTGCTGCAATGTAAACAATACTTTTCATTGATTTGAGTGTCATGTTTTTGTATTTTTCCATATCGTTAATCGTTCCGTTCTGTGTATGTGAATATTCGGACCATGGTACTGTATGCGGGAGTTTTTTAGCAACAAAAAATAATTGTGTTCTTTTGATTGATATACGTAGTTAAGTTTGCATGCAGTTGGGGGGTAATGCTTGGTGAGTGGAACATTGTCACGATAGAGACCCAACCGTTAGACCATGTAGCCATCCGACACTACCGGGGAGGATAACGCCACATCCACGGTTGCATAGACCCATATTTTGTCTCCAGTTTCTGCATGAAGGCGGTAACTCTTATAATAATACATCCCTCATAGGATGGTGTATCACAAGCTCATACCCTTGTATGTTTATTTTTAATGTTATGTCGCGGGTTATGGAACGTATATTAAGAAGAATGAACATGTGAGAATGAAAAACTCGTAAATGCAAGGTTTTTAACCGTGCAAAGATATAAAAAAAGTGACTAAAGTTAGACAGTTGCAGTGCTTTTGGCATTTACGGCTATTTAAAAGTTTAATCAGAGATCTCGGTCAGGGTGTACTCATGACAAAGGAATGGTTCAAATGTCAAAAGTTGCGGCCCTGAGCTGTTTAAAAGAAAACTCAGGAATGGATCTAAGGAAATTCTATTTTCCTGTATCGGTAGTACTGTATATTGCAGCACTTGTAAGTATCTATCTTCGTTTGGCAAACGGGGGTATCAGTAAGAATTTTTTTTATCATGCCGATGCACTTTACCTGCCGGCCCTTTATAAGGATATTGTTTTATTAGAAAAAAATTTTTTTTGCTGGAACCTCCCACCATCACCATATTTTTTCCCCGATATGGCCCTTTACTTTTTGCTGAACGCTTTAGTCAACAACTTTCATATCGCCATAATGTGCTATGGTTTTATTCAAAGCCTGCTTTTCATAACATCGATATTTTATTTAAGCAAAGTTATCTATCCTCGCAAAAGTGCTGCCCATGCGCTCCCATTTTTTGTAAGCGCTCTTCTAATTGCATTTTTGCCTTTTGAAGAAAATTTTTTTTGGCTTCAGCTTTCGAGCGCAAGACACTTTGGTGCAATGCTTATGCTTGTTGTATCAATTGCTCTTGTTATCAGAATTATCTTTGATGATCTTTCCGGTTCTAAGGCCTTCTTGTTCCATGTTCTGTTGCTGCTGGTTTCATCATCTACAACAGCTTCTGATCTTTTGTTTGCCTTTCAGTTCTCACTGCCGGTATTAGCCTGTCTGCTTTTGCACGGTATTTGTTTCGGGCTGAAAAGGCTTCAAACGTGCCTTACTGCACTAAACCTTTGTGTTTCTCTTTTGCTGGGTCTCTATTTTTATGGGAGCCTCACACATTTTCAAAGTCTTTCCGAGTATCGAAATATAAGCCCGGAAAAAATCTTTACACTGCTCTCTGTTTTTGCAGGTTTTGTACAACATCAATGGTTTGCATCGGTGTGCTTTATCTGTGGTGCCTTTTTTTTGGGGGTGTTTAGTGCAAAGTATTTACGGAAGAAAAAGGATTCGTATCTACCCATTAATGTGAAAATTTATTTTTTTCTCATGTTTTTTACTTTTTATGCAGCTTTTAATTGTGCTGTTTTTTTTATATACCGCTTTTACCCTGTGCGATATTATATACCATTACTGCTACTGCCGACTTTATACGGGGGATGCATAGCAATATCAGGTTTACGCCGATTTGGATTTCTAATAACGTATAAAAAAATTACAGCGAGCCTTTTCTGCTGTGTTGCGTTCATCTTGGTATTGAGACTAATGCCCGAGTATCGTTCCATAAAAGAACTTAAGTTGCTTGGTGACCATTATCCGGAAGTTATACAGTGCCTTGATGAACAATTGGCCATAAAAAGAAATCTTAGAAATGGAATCGGGAGCTACTGGCAAGCAAAATTTTTCACAATGCTTTCAAAACAGAGTCTATTGATTGTGCCGACGCGGGATGATCTGAAGCCGTTTCATTGGATAAATAATTCTACAGACTTTAACAATGAATTTTTTTTTATACTATTAGGCAAAACACCCATCTGGACGCTTACCATTGATCGCCGGGAAGTAGTTAAGCGGTTTGGTCAGCCTAAAGAGATTCTTGAGTTCAATGATGAAACAATATTGATATTCAACGGCAAAGAGCACGCTGTTTTTAAAAAACAGTTTCTAAATGGCAGTACCCGCCCGTGTAATTGATGCGCAATTCTGCGTGTGCTAATCAAGGTTCACCATGCTGATTTTTACTTTGGGTAAGTAGGTTGGATTGAGGTATGAAATCCAACAATAAATCTGTTAGAATGCATATAGATGGAAATAAAGGAGAATAAAGGAGGGACATCCTATAGCCCTCGTGAAAAAAAGAAGTTAAAAAACGAGTAATAAAAACACCCGGCGCAGGACGAGTGAGCCGGGGCCAAGGCCACTGATGAAAAACAGCAGATTAGAAATGTCTATTACTACTCTTTTTTAATGTCAAGCGGCCGAAAGTTGCATACAGGGCAGGTAGTACCAGTAACGTGAGTATGTTGTCTGTAATCACGCCACCGACGACGACTGTCGCAAGTGGACGTTGAATCTCGGCGCCGACTCCGGTATTCAAAGCCATGGGAACAAATCCCAGCCCTGCAACAAGACCCGTCATGATAATGGGGCGCAGTCGCATTATTGCACTTTGTTCAATTGCGTCCCGGAACGGTGTTCCCTTTTCAAGAAGCCGTCTTATTGTCGATACCATGACAAGCCCGTTCAGCATCGCTACCCCTGAAACAGCCACAAAGCCGACTCCCGCCGAAATGGTAAAAGGCATATCCCGCAGCCACAACGCCAGCACGCCACCCAGCATAGCAAAAGGGGCACCGGTAAAAATCAACAGGGTATCCCGTAAAGACCGGGTACTGGCATAGAGAAGCAACAAAATCAACGTCAGGGCCATGGGAACCACAATCATCAACCGTGTACGTGCGCGCTCAAGGTGCTCAAACTGGCCGCCATAGTCAATGTGATACCCCGGCTGCAGGTTGAGATCATTGTTGAGGCGATTACGAACCTCATGCACAAAACTTCCGATATCCCGGCCGGTCACATTGCACTGCACGACGATCCGGCGTTTTTGCCACTCGCGCGTTATCGTAGAGGGTCCTTCGATTTGCCTGATGTTTGCAAGGCGCGAGAGTGGAATGCGTTGGCCGCCTGCCGCGGGCACGAGAATGCGACCGACGGCATCGGGGTCTGTGCTGTAGCGTTCCCCAAGCTTGACCATCAGGTCGAAACGCCGCTGCTGCTCCCGAATCTCACCGATTTTCTTGGCCCCAATGGTTTCCACGATCTCAAGCACATGACGGGCCGGCACACCATAGCGCGATGCTGCTTCCTGGTCCACTTGAATTTCCAGGACCGGTTGTCCGGTAATTTGTTCGGCATACATATCGGTACTGCCGGGAATTGTTTCCAGTATTCCCTGAACCTGTGCCGCTACATCCTTCAGGACTTGCAGGTCATCTCCAAATATTTTAATTCCGAGATCGGAGCGGATACCGGCAATCATTTCATTTACACGCATTTCGATCGGCTGGGTAAAAATCATGCGCGTGCCGGGCAGCCCCTCAAGTTCCCGGCGTAGAAGGCCGGTCAGCTCCTCTTGAGTGCTCGCCTTTGTCCAGCGTTCCCGGGGTGTAAGAGTAATGAACACATCACTCAGCTCAATACCCATAGGATCAGTGGCAACTTCAGCCGTTCCGGTACGGACCCACACGTCCTGAACCTCGTCGGGGAACTTTGTGAGAATAATTTTTTCAAACTGCGTTCCGTAACGGACCGACTCCTCCAGGGAAACACCCGCAAGCCTGACGGTGTTGATCACGATACCCATCTCCGAGAGGCGCGGAATGAACTCCGAGCCGATTCTGGTGGTAAGCAGCAAGCCGCCGGCAAGCACTACCAGGGCCCCCGTAATAAAATAAGAACGGAAACGAAGTGCCCGCTGCAAAAGCGGCCGGTAGCATGCCGTAACAAAACCGACAATTGGATTTTCACGGTGTTTGATATGACGCGGCAGCAGAAAGCTTGCAAGAACCGGCATGAGAGTAAGGGAAATGATCAGGGAGCCCAGCAGGGCGAAAATGACCGTAAGGGCCATGGGGCGAAAAAGTTTGCCCTCTATGCCCTGCAGGGTCAGAATCGGAAGATAGACGATCATAATAATAAGCTCACCGTACATTGTGGGCTTGCGTACTTCAATTGAAGCGTCACGGATTATGTCAATGAAAGAGCGTTTATCCCTGCCGTGTGCAAGGTGACGCACGCTGTTTTCAACCATAATGACCGAGCTGTCGACAATAAGCCCGAAGTCAATGGCTCCGAGGCTCATGAGGCTCCCGGCTATGCCGACCTGCAGCATACCGTTGAAGGCAAAAACCATTGAAAGCGGTATGGCCGCAGCAACGATTAACCCCGCCCGCAGGTTTCCCAGAAAAACGAACAGCACGGCAACTACGAGCAGCGCTCCTTCAAATAGATTTTCTTTCACCGTGCCGATAACCTGATCGACCAGGGCAGTCCGGTCATATACGGGTTTGACCTCAATCCCGTTGGGCAAACCGGCAACAATTTCAGCCATTCGTTTTTTTAAGCTGTCGGTCACAGCGTGGCTGTTTTCTCCCATGAGCATAAAACAAAGACCCAGGACAACCTCGCCAATGCCGTTTGCCGTACCGGCGCCACGGCGTATTTCGTGGCCGATTTTAACTTCGGCAACGTCCCTGATGCGTACCGGAATACCGCCATATGAGGCTATAACGATGCCGCCGATTTCATCCGTGCCGGCTGCCTGGCCGATGCCGTGAACCAGGTGCATTTCACCGGCGTTGTTTATGTTGCCGCCCCCTACGTTCAGATTGTTTCTTTCAAGGGCCTCGAAAACATCTTTAAGGGTAAAATCATATTTCATCAGGAGGTTGAGGTCCACAACCACGTGGAACTGCTTGCGGTGACCTCCCCAGGTGTTGACCTCGGCAACGCCCGGCACCGATCGAAGGCGGGGCTTTATGACCCAGTCATGCAGGGTAGTAAGCTCTTCAAGGGTTTTACCCTGGCCGGTTATGATGTAATGATATACTTCGCCCAGACCCGTAGCAACAGGTCCCATTTCAGGCTGCGGAATGCCGACGGCTAATTCGATGGTTTGCAACCGTTCCATTACTAGCTGGCGGGCGAAATAGATGTCCGTATCATCCTCAAAAACAACGGTTACTTGAGAAAGGCCGAACTTTGAGATAGAGCGTACCTCCTGCAGTCCGGGAAGTCCGCTGATAACCTGCTCCACGGGAAAAGTAACCTGCTGTTCAACTTCCAGCGGAGAGAGGGACGGGGCTACCGTATTGATCTGCACCTGCACCGGGGTCGTATCGGGAAAAGCATCGATGGGCAAACGGCGCAGGGCCATAAAACCACTGCCGACGGCGATTGCAAAAATACCGAGCACTAAGAAGCGGTACCTCAATGACCAGTTTATTATTTGTTCCAGCATGATATTTCTCTTATGGTTTTTAACTTTTACCCGGCTCTATTTCGCAGCAGCCTGCTCCGATGCTGCCCTTTAAAAGCTCTGTTTTTAAAAGAAAGCTGCCTGTGGTTACCACGTGCTCCCCGGCTGCAAGCCCTTCCTCTACGACAAGCTCCGATCCCGTATTAAAACCGATCCGCACTTTACGAGGCTTGAAAAGCACATTCGATTTCTTCACGAATACAACGTTGCAGCAGCCTTCCCATTGAACCGCGGACTTCGGGACGACAATCGCAGGCCACGGGCCCCGGACGTTGATCACTGCCCCGGCAAACATACCGGCCTTCAGCATACCGTCGGGGTTTTCAATGTCAACACGTGCCTTCAGCGTTCGGGTGCGTTGGTCAATATAGGCACTGACCCAGGTGATTATTCCCTCACGCTGCACTCCTGTACCGCCCTCGACGGTGATTAATACCGACTGTCCGGTGCGGACATGTTCCAGATCAGCCTCGTACACATCAAGAATCGCCCACATCCGCGATGTGTCGGCAACGGCAAACAGTTCCTTTGCCGTTCCTGCAACTTCGCCGGCAACAGCAGTTCGTTCTACAACTGTTCCCGCAAATGGGGCCGTCAGGTCCAGCAACGATGATGTGTTGCGATTTTTATCGAGGTTGTCGATATCGGTTTGTGAAAGACCAAGGTTTTTTAACCGTTGAGCCGAACTTGAGCGGGATATCCTGCTCTCGGCAAGCCGCGTTTCAGCCTCCAGCAACTCACGTTCTGTTGCAATCCTTTTCTTCAGCAGGATTTTCTCGCGTTTATGGTTGCGCTCCCACAGACTAACCCTGGCCAGCGCCTGAAGATATTCGGCCTTTGCAGTACCCAGTTCGGCGGAATCCACGACTGCAAGCACATCACCGGCCACCACAGCGTCTCCCAGATCCTTGATCACCTTGTAAACCACACCTTCGGCCCGTGAGACAAGCCGTGCATACCGGTTGCCGTTATAGACAACCTCCGCATTGCAGGAAATGCTGTGCGAAACCCGGCGCTGCCGTGCCTGGACAAACTCAAGCCCGGCGTTTGTTGATGTTTCATTTGAGGAGAACTGTACCAGAAGCTCATGCTTTTTACAGGCAGGATCAGGGGAGCGCCGGCTTCTGGGCAGATCAGCAGCAGATGTATAGCGCTCGGGTACGGGTACCGGCGTTACAGGCTCTTCGGCGGTTTCTTCAGAACCAAGTTGTGGGTTACAGAGGATGCACTGCGATTCAGGCACGG
>JANQGV010000111.1 GCA_028282925.1 Thermodesulfobacteriota bacterium | reverse complement strand
CAAAGTCGGGATAGGCGGATTTTGCTCCACCACCACTACCGCAGCACCATGCAAATTCACGGATACGTTCCATCTCAACCAGCTTGATACCCGGGATTGCTTTCAGGATTTCACGCGGTGCA
The DNA here is from genome assembly GCA_028282925.1 of Thermodesulfobacteriota bacterium. Classification (GTDB taxonomy): domain Bacteria; phylum Desulfobacterota; class WTBG01; order CAIYCZ01; family CAIRTM01; genus JANQGV01. The sequence continues at coordinate 3,686 of JANQGV010000111.1, read as the reverse complement.
TCGTATTCGCCGTCAACGCCTCGGTTCATGTCACGAGGAGGCTCGGTCAGGCCCCATTCAATGCGCTTGCCTTCCCAGTGTTTGTAGGGTTCGCCGCGGCGGCCAAGGTGGCAGGGATCGTGCCAGGTGATCTGCTTGTTGACCGGTTTGTTGAATTTCAGTTTGCCGTCCTTGATCAGCTTGGTGATGAAGGTGGTTGAATGCATTACATCGTAGGGCAGGTCCTTGGTGTCGATCTTCTGCATTTCGGCGTATTTTTCCATGAAGGTCATGGAGCAGCCGGGGCAGTTGGTAACGATGGTAAGGCGCTTGCCGTCGCCGAGGCGGTCGCCCAGTTCCTTGAACATGTCCAGGTTCTTCTGGCCGATTTCGTGGAAGCTCTTCTTGTCGCCGACATTGTCGCAGATACCGCCGCAGCATACTTCCTTGGCGCCCAGAATACCGAAATCAACACCGGCAGCCTTCAGGATTGTGGCGGTGTTCTTGGGTACTGAGTCCATGCCCGGTTTGTAAGCGTAGGTACAGCCGACAAAGTAGAGCACTTCCGCTTTTTCGTCTTTTTTGGAAAGATCCTTGATACCCAGTTTCTTGGCCCAGTTGGCCCGGCGGGTACGGGGCTGTTTCCAAACATTGTCATAGTTCATGATGCTCTGGATGAATTCCTTGTGGGCAGGCAGAGGGGCGTAGCCTTTTTCACAGGCTTCTTCACGCAGGGCATTCAGAACACCGATGATGTCGAGATCCATGATGCGTTTGCAGCTGATGTCGCAGGCAGCGCATACCGGGCAACGATAAATAACTTCCAGCAGGGTGTCCTTGTGTTCTTCCCAGTTCAACTCACCTTTGAGCAGGCCGGTTGTAATATCGTTTTTTCCCTGAGCAGCATATGCGTCATATTTTCCATACACCAGGGAAGGGCAGTTCCGGGAAAATCTCTGGCTTTTGATCTCCCAAAGGTGAGACCATTTACAGGTGGAACAGCGCTGGCAATGCCCCGCATCATATTCAACTTTTTCTAATGCCATCTTTGCTTACTCCTTTCTGAAACGTTACGTTGTTTTACTCACTCTTTACTGTCTATCTGAATAGTTTGCATGCTTATTATTAAGGTAACTATATACTATTACCATATTTTAACTTATTAGAAAACACTTTTTTGTAGTGTCGGTTATTGGACATGAAAAAAAAGTGAAGTTAAATCATTGTATTGTGTAATTGGGGTTCGAATAATGGTAATTTTTTTTACCGGAGCGTGTCCCGATGAAAAATCGGGACACAATTATGAAATCAATTAATTAATTCCCGGGATGCCCCGCCGTGCAGGCGGGGAGCATCACAATGAGACTCTTTTTTTGATTTTTGATAATACATCATCAAAAATTGTATATGTGACCGGCACGACAAACAGGGTCAGTATTGTGGATGTAGCCAGGCCGCCGATAACGGCAATAGCCATGGGGGCTCTTGTTGCACCACCTGCGCCCAGGCCGATTGCAACGGGCAAAACGCCTGCTATGGTCGAAATGGCGGTCATTAAAATCGGGCGCAGCCGCACGGTTCCGGCTTCAAGAACCGCATCAAGCATTTTCATGCCCCGGGCGCGCAACTGGTTGGTGTAATCGACCAGCAGAATCGAGTTTTTTACAACCAGGCCCACCAGCATGAGCATGCCGATGGCACTCATAATATTCAGGGTGTTGCGGGTCAAAAACAGTGCCCCCAGGGCCCCGATAAAGCTGAGCGGCAAGGCCACCATAACGGTAAAGGGGTGAATGAAACTCTCGAACTGGGACGCCAGGAGCATATAGGTAATAAGAATGGTCAGGATGAATACAAAGCCGAATGATTTTATGGTTTCGTTCATGGTGCCGGTCTGTCCGGCAAATTCAACATGATACCCGCGGGGGATGAGGTCTTTAAGGATCCTGTTGGTGTCGTCCACCGCTTCACTGGCCGTCTTACCGCCTTCAAGATTTGCGTAAATGGTGATGCTCCGCAGGCGGTCGAAGCGGTTGATAATGTCGGGCCCCACACCTTCGCTGATTTCCACAATGTTGCTGAGGCGAACAAGGTCGCCCTGGCTGTTACGAACCAGAAGGCGGTTGATGTCGCCCAGGGTGGTGCGCTGTTCCGGGATGAGCCGTACCCGAACATCGTAGCTTTTGCCACCGGACTTGAATTTGCTGATTTCGCGGCCCCCGATAAGGGTGTTGATGGTTGATGCGATGGTCCGGACGTCGATGCCGATATCTCCGGCCTTGTTGCGGTCGATGCGGACCTGTATTTCGGGCTTGGTCAATTCCATGTCTGAGTCAACCCCGACTATGCCTTCAACCGAGCGCAGTTTTTTTATGACCTTCCGTGAAATATCCGACAGCTCCGAGAGTTCGGGGCCGTTGATTTTAAATTCAAGGTCGGCGTTTCTGCCGCCCATGCCGCGCCCAAGGGCGGTGATATCCTCTACGTAGGCTTCTATGCCCGGAATGTCGTTCAGGGCTTTTCTCAAATAGGTCATGATGGCTTCCTGGGTGCGGGAGCGCTCGTTGTCCGGGACGAGCTGCACAAACAGGAACCCCTTGTTTGTTGATGGGCGCATGCCTCCGGAGCCGATCAGGGCGAAAACGCTGCGAAGTTCGGGCATCGCTCGAATAATCTTCTCGCACTCCATCATCTGGCGGTTGGCCCGCTCCAGAGATGTGCCGATGGGGCATTCAATGCGAACCAGGAAGTCGTCACGGTCTTCCCGTTGTACGAGTTCATAGTTGATGAGCTTGAAGGACACAAGGCCGATACTGCCCATGAACAGTACCACCGCCACGGCAATGACCAGCAGACGCTGACGCAGGCAGGGGACAAGGTATGAGCGGTAGGCCTGTTCTATGGCGGTGAACAGGCGTTCGAGTGCGTCGTAGAGAGGCCCATGTGTTTTGTCGAATTTCAGGAAGCGGGAGCAGAGCATCGGCGTAAGGGTGAGGGCAACAAACAGCGATATCATAACGGCGGCCGATACGGTCACCCCGAACTGAAAGTAGAAACGTCCGATGAGCCCCTTTATAAAAGCCACGGGAATGAACACGGCCACAATTGATAGCGTTGCGGCGGTAACGGCGAAAGCTATTTCATTGGTGCCGTCGTGAGCGGCCTGCACCTGGCTTTTTCCCATTTCGCCATGGCGGAAGATATTTTCAAGTACCACGATGGCATCATCGATCACAAGGCCGACGCACAGGCTCAGGCCCAGCATGGAAATGTTGTTCATGGTGAAGCCCAGGGCGTACATGATGCTGAACGTGCCGATAATGGAAGTCGGGATGGCAAGGGCCACGATAAGGGTGCTGCCGAGGCTGCGCAGGAAAAGAAAAACAACCAGGGCCGCCAGCACACCGCCCACAAAAATGTCAACCTGGACGTCGGATATAGAGTTTTCAATAAATTCGGAGGTGTCGTAGGCCACGTCAAGGTTTACCCCTTCCGGCAGCAGGGGCTTCAGCTCTGCCATGGTCTTTTTAACGCGGTTGCAGACCTCCACGTGGTTTGCGCCGGAGCGCGGCACGATTCCCATGCCGGTGGAATTGATGCCGTTGAAGCGTCCGATATTGCGCCGGTCTTCGGCGCCGTCTTCGGCAAAACCGATATCCTTCAGGCGAATCGGTGCGCCGTTATTGTAGGCAATGATCAGGTTGTTG
>JANQGV010000311.1 GCA_028282925.1 Thermodesulfobacteriota bacterium | reverse complement strand
CTTTTGGCCATGATGTGTATCGACATACAGCCCGGCGAAAAAGTCATCACAACACCCTATACTTTTTTCGCCACGGCCGGCTCGATCTGCCGCCTGAATGCCGTTCCGGTTTTCGTCGATATCGACCCCGACACCTACAACATAGACCCCGACAAGGTTTCCGACGCACTGAATGCCATGAGCGAGTCGGAAAAGGCATCCACCAAGGCCATTATGCCCGTCCATCTGTACGGGCAGTGTGCCGACATGAAACCAATTATACAGACAGCAGAAGAAAATAATCTTGTAATCATTGAGGATGCCGCCCAGGCATTGGGCGCTTCATATGAGCTGGATGGTAAAGAAAAAATGGCCTGCGCCCTGGGAGACTTCGGCTGCATCTCTTTTTTCCCCTCCAAAAACCTCGGCGGGTTCGGCGACGGCGGCATGATAACGACCAACGACGAACGTGCTTCCGAAAAGCTGTACAGCCTGCGCATGCACGGCCAGGCCGCACAACGGTATCACCATACCTATGTCGGCATGAACGGTCGCCTCGATGCGCTCCAGGCGGCGGTGCTGCTGATTAAGCTGCCCCACTTGGACTCATGGGCACAAAAACGTCGGGACAATGCGGCATACTACATGCAGCTTTTCGAAGAAGCGGGCCTTTCAGAGTTCATCACCCCACCGCACATATCCGGCCGGGGCAAGCATGTTTTCAACCAGTTCGTCATCCGTGCCGGGCGGCGCGACGATTTGCAGCAGCACCTCGCACAGAACAACATCGGCTGCGCTATTTACTATCCCCTGCCGCTCCATATGCAGGACTGTTTTGCATTTCTGGGATATAAAAAGGGTGATTTCCCGGTTGCCGAAAAAGCCGCAACCGAAACCCTGGCACTGCCGGTATTTCCGGAACTGACAAAGCAGCAGATTGAATATGTAGTGGAAAAAATTGCGGAATTTTATAAAAAATAGCGGCGATGCATTGACCACCACCACTCAGAGAAAACAGATCGTTAACGGCGCTTCGCCCTTGTTTTCTTGGTGTATTCCACGGTCACGTCGGTTGATATCCCCCCCCGGGGCTGCCATTTGCTGATCAGGCGCATACGGCGCGGGGAGCAGGCGGCTACCAGATCATCAAGGATTTTGTTGGTTATTTCCTCGTAAAAAATCCCCATATTACGATACTGCTGCAAATAGAGCTTCAGGCTCTTCAGTTCTATGCAGGTCTTGTCGGGAACATAGGTAATGCACATGGTGCCGAAGTCGGGCTGGCCGGTCTTCGGACAGACCGAGGTAAATTCAGGGGCCACAATTTCAATCTCATAGTCACGCTTGGGATAGGGATTTGAAAAAACTTCCAGCAGAGATACTTCTGTTTTGGAGATGGTCGGTTTTGCCCTCTTCATACTGTTTCTATAAACTCCTGAACGGCCGGAGCGGATGTTTCACAGCACCCGGCACCCAATTACTCAATAACAGATACTACTTCATAGCCGTTATCTGAGATGGAATCGGCAATAGTATCAACATCACATTTTTTCAGACGGAAAAAATAAAACTTTTTATTCTTTTCAGGTGCATCGCCCATGCCCACACTGAGAATGTCACCGCCGCTCTGTTTGATAATGCCGGAAACCTTCTCAAATGCTTCCGGGTTCTCACCCAGCACAACGTCAATGCGCGAGCTTGCCTGCAGAACACCCATAATCTCAATAAAGGCTGCCAGAATATCGGAAACCGTTATGATACCCACCAGCTTATCATCGTCCAGGACCGGCAAGGCATCAAGCTTGTAATGATAAATAAGCTTGGCTGCTTCTTCCAAATTCTCCTCCGGCCCTATGGTTGCCGGTTCCTTGTTCATGATTTCGTCAATAGTAATTTCATCACCACCCGGCAGAAGCAATACCTGTCTCAGGTCGGCTTCGGACACCATTCCGATAAATTCATCGCCATCAACAACAGGAAGTTGGCCTATGCTGTGCTGATGCAATTGATTAAGAGCATCCAGCGCATGTGCCCCGGGGTTAATCGTAATAAGCTTTTGGACCATCCGTCGTTTTATTTTCACGATAAACTCCTCTAATAATCTTGCCAATTGTGATAAATCGTATACTATATTTAATTTTTTAACATGTCAATTATTTATATCCCTGTTCCTATGCAAAGTATGACGTACGCAAGCACAACACAATATATCTCTTTTTTAATTGCAAAAAGAATGATACCCGGTATAAAACAAGTACATACTATTGCTGACACTAGTAATGATCCACGCCAAGGCGTGGTCTGTTGAAGTACCCCAAAGGGTGCCTAATAATCACTACACTAATATGTGCAGCATTGATTACTTGAAGTATTTACCGTTGATTAGTTACGGGCTTTCTTAATCCCATTGCAACGCAGCCGAGTGCAACGATCTCAGGAGGAGATAAGGGTCGACATGTTTGAGACCCGCTTTTCAGGGGCGAGTTTGTTGACCCGCCGACTGAAATCGTGCCGCGAGGGTATCACGCCAACGGCGTGACAAGTTGCAGGGCGCCCTTTCTTTTGCCTCCTTTTCTTTGGAGCGAGCAAAAAAAAGGAGGAGAAGG
>JANQGV010000269.1 GCA_028282925.1 Thermodesulfobacteriota bacterium | reverse complement strand
ACGGCCATGGCAATGGAGTGCTTTCAGCGCGGTATCATTTCGGAAAAGGACACCGGGGGCCTGAAACTGCAATGGGGAGACCTGGATCTCGTGTGCGATCTGATTACAAAAACCGCTCACCGGCAGGGTATCGGCGATTTGTTTGCCGAAGGCATGCAGAGAATCCTTGAAGCATTTCCGGATGAGGCCCGGGAATACGGTTTCCACACCAAGGGACTTTCATTCACCTACAACTGCAAGCAGGGGGTGGCCATGAGCCTGGCATCGTCGGTTGCCACCCGGGGAGCCGACCATCTGAAAGGACATCCCTTTGCTGCCATGATTGGGCTGGAAGATATGCTGAAGCGGATATTCGGCAACGATATCCCGGAAGGGATGCTCGACGGTACCAGCCCGGTTGCAAAGGGCCGGGTGGTATGGTGGAGCGAAAATTATAAATCGATCCTGGACAGCCTGGGTATCTGCTTTATTCCGGTTGTATCGGTTGATGTTTTCGGCGACCCCATTATGCTTTTTGAAGAGCTTGGCGCTATTTATCACGCTGCTACCGGCAAAAGCCCGGAGGGGTTGTTTGAAGCCGGGGAGCGGATCTATCAGGTTGAAAAGAGCTTTAACGCCCTGCTGGGGATCACCCGCAAGGACGATATCAGGCAGGGTACCCGCCGAGGCGATGAGGACCCCATACATCATCCCGGGATGCTGGAAGAGTATTATCATTATCGCGGCTGCTCGGAAGACGGGATTCCGACAAGGAAACGGCTGGAGGAGGTTGAGCTTTTTGATGTTGTTGGGGATCTTGCAAGGGCGGAGAAGTTGTCAGAGGTAGATGGCCCGTCTATTGCTGATTTGGTTGTTTAGAAGGCAGATTGGAAACACCTGTCTATCTCAACCATATCGAGTTTGAGATCAGCTGCCGAGAAAACTAATATTCTAAGTGAATCAAGAATACAATTTTGATAAGACGCAAGCGCCTCCTCCTTTTCTTTGCGCGCCAAAGAAAAGGAGGCAAAAGAAAGGCGCCCTGCAACTTGACCCGCCAAAAACAGGCGGGATGCCCTCGCTGCTCGATTTCAGTCGGTGGGTCAACAAACTCGCCCCTGAAGAACGGGGCTCAAACATGTCGACCCTTCTTTCCTCCTAAAATCGTTGCGCTCGGCTGCGTTGCAAAGGGACCATAAATCACCATCATTAACCAAATTTAAAGACTTTAGTTTCAGATGTATAATAAAGAAAAATGGAAGGTTATTAGAATTGCTTGTTGCGTTTAGGGTAATACGTCAGGATTTGAGCTTTCCTTTGTAAACCACGCCGAATTTTTTCAGGAACCGTATGATGACATGGCGGTGGCAGGAGTCGTCGTCGGCATTGCAACTGCAGGTCAGTACCAGCCTGTCGCGGTCCAGGATTTCATCCCAGATGTACTGATACTGGACAAAGCTGCCTTCCAGGAACTCGAAACAGGCATCCTCAAGCTGCTGTGCATTAATACGTCCGAGCCGATAGTCGAACAGCAGGTGTTTGGGGGGTGTAAAGGCATAATGCCCACCGTGAAAAGAAACGTCAATGCAATCGTCATCCGTGTAGCTGCTGTCTGCAATGAAAACGTGCAGCTTGTGTTTGTTTTTGACCCGATCACGGAAAGCTTTATCTATGTCTATGGGGATTGCGCCGGCTCCCATGGTGAAGTCTCCTGTTTATCGTTTAGCTGCTGTCGATTCGCCCGCCGTTTTTTTCTGTTGTATAAGTATAGCCGGTTTGTGTTCAAAATTCATTGACCTACGTCAAGACCAGGAGGCTGTCGGAAAATGTCCCAAGAGGTTTCCGGCGGGATATCTGTTAGGCTGCGTCGGGCAGGGTAAAGGTACAGGTTACGATAACCCCCTCATGCTGTTCACCGCGTATGTCAAGGTGCGCCCCGATCAGTCTGGCCCGGTGCTGCATAAGCACGATTCCCAAACCTGATGACTGGGGGGGAGCGCCGTTCATTCCCGATCCGTTATCGGCAACCGCCAGCACAAAGGTTCCCTGGAAATCCCTGTCGAGGCTGATGTGGATTCTGTCGGCTTTACCATGCCGTATGGCGTTATTGATCGCCTCCTGGACAATGCGGTAGAGATGGATGGAAACAGTCGGATCCTTAATGTCAATGGAACCCGGACAACTGAGTGTGCAGGTTATATGAAAGAAATCTTCTGTAGAAGATGCAAGTTCGTCCAGGGAAGGTGTGAGTCCTTCGGAGTCGAGGGTTACCGGGTAGAGCATGCGCGAAAGGTTTCGCGTCTGAGCAATTGCTTCGTTGACAAGCCCCGTAACCTCGGCTGCATCCCGGGCTTCATCCAGGGCCTTGGCCGATAATTTTTGCTGCAGGGCGCCGCAGATGAAGCTGATGCCGGTAAGCACCTGTCCCAGGCCGTCGTGCAGGTCCTGGCCGATTCTGCGCTGCTCGCGGCTGCTGATGGTGGTGATCTCCTTCTGAAGGCGTTTATGTTCGGTTATGTCGGCCATAATCGTAATGATCGATGACACGGCACCTGTGTGGTCGCAGAGTGGAGCTGCTGAAAAAGAAATATCTATGGGGGTACCGTCCTTGCGGTATTTGGTCATTTCTTCTCCCATAACAGGCTTGCCCAAAGAGATGCTTCCGAAGAGACGGTTAAACGTACCGCTCCCATGCTTTATGAAAGTCGGTACGTTGCCGACCATTTCGGCAGCCGTCCAGCCGAAAATGTGTTCGGCGGCCGGGTTCCAGATAGAAACCTTCCGGGCTGTGTCGGTCACGACAATTGCAAGGGGCGACGCATTGATAAGTGAAAGCAGTTTATCGCTTGTGTCCCGCAACTCCTGCTCGATTTTTTTCCGCTCAGTCAGTTCTTTACGCACCCGGCGACTGAGGTCCGCCATACGCCCCACCACCGCACCGATGCCGATATGCCCCAGAATACCGCCGATTGAGCCTCCGGCGCTGATAAACCGGAGAAAGGAGAAGTCTTCTTTTACGTTCATAATAATGTAACTGCAAAAGGGAATGCAGAAACCGCACACAATGCCGCTTCGGAGTCCATAGCACCAGCCGATGGTACACACCGGAAAAATGCCCAGAGCGGCAAAGCCTCTGCCGTAGTCTTCATAGAAGTAGGCAAAAATGAGTATAAATATAATAAGGGAAGCCAGGGATACGCTGAATTTCAGGACGTGCTTGGCCCGATCGGATAAATGGGGTCTAATGGTATTGAGTGAAAGGGGATCGGAATGTGATGTGTGTTTTTCTCGCTTCACAAATAGTTTGTCCTGCCAAAGTAAACACGTATCCTTCGGTGATTTTTGAGTTGTTTTCAATCATATAAAGCTTATTAATGAAAAAGTAAAGGAATAAGAAATTCGGCTTACAACAGTATGTGAGGGCGAATGTGCAACAGGTTATAATGATTCACTACGGGAAAGAGTTCATGGTTTGTGTATGGTTCTGATTCGTTTTTTGCAATCACAGACACAGAGCAGGAGCATGACGTAATGCCGTTGCGGATTACAAGAACGCAGAAGGTGCCTCGGCGTCGATACGAAAAATGTATTAGAAATCTGGAGCGGCACGAAACCGGTTCGAGGTATGCTGGAAAAAAACATACGGCACGGGTAATTTTCACCCTTTATTTTCGGTGTGTTTTATTGTATATTTTGTTGATTAAACCTGTGGGGAATATGAATAGAGTGCATGGCAGTCGCATTTCCTTACCGGATGTCAGGGTAATTTTTTTTTCGCATCGGTAATAGCAAGGAGTAAGCGGTGCTATTGTGTTTACCTCCTATTGGGGCTCTCCGCAGGTGTAACAGTTGCAATGTAGACATCTAAAAAAAGGGGAAGGTACAATGAGTTTTGCAATTCCTAAACGCCTGCGGAGACCTGAAGTTCTGGTATGTTATCAAATTTTAATGGGATTATACCGGCGCAATATGCTCGATGAGATGCTCAGCGAATTGCCCGAGCGATATGAACGCATTATTCGGATGAGAACAGACGGTAAAGATCTTTCCTGCCGTGAAATCGGCAAGCACTTCGGACTTTCCGGCCAGCGCGTCAGCGCCATCGAAAAAGAGGCCCTCTATAAAATCAGAAGAAAAATAATCAAAAACAGCGAGCAGTTTAGGGATCTGCAAATTTTTTAGAGGGGCTGTCGAAAAATATTCATCTACTGCGTTGCGCTCACCCTTCGTCACTGCGGCGTACTGATAGTCCCACATTAAGCGAAGCATTCTGCTGTGGCTGCCGCACTACCCGGATCTACTCCCTTCAGCCTCATCAAAGTACTACAAAGTACGATTCTTCGGCTTCCGGTCCGTGCAGCCTGCATCTCCCGGGCATCCAACACCCTCGCTACGAATTCTCGCTTAAATCGGGACTAAAGCGCCTCATGATCGACAAAAAAATTAATTTCGCAAACGCTCGAGCAATTCACACAATGTCGTAGCATCCTTATGGCTCAGCGAACGCTGATGCGGTAGGATTGCCTGCGGCTATGTGCTCGCTGGAACATGAGGAACGTGTGTATTCAATCAACTGCTCGCACCGCCGCGGCTGTTCTTACCGCATCGGCGTTCGCAGTACTTGGTGGCTACAGAAAAGTGTGCAATGCTCTAAACAAACGCAATAATCTGTTGTGATTGCAGAAAGACCTGAATCAAAAGGGTGTACCTCACCGCAGCTTGCGTTTCAGTATCCTTGTGATGAAATCCAGCATGGTCCACGTCCGGATTCAGTGCATTAAAAATAGTATTTCATTTCAACGAAACTGAAATCAGGATACGTTCCGAATTCGCTTCTGAGCCGGAAACCGCGGGGTTTGTGGCCGGAGCTGATAATCAATCCGGCAACCAGTTCGGCATTGTCACTCAGGGAATATACCAGGGTAGGGTCGATCAGCATGCTGTGGTCGGACAGGTTCATTATAACGGCCAGGGATATGCGTAAAAGCGGTGTCAACTCGTAACTTCCCAGTATTCCCAGGTAATGCCGGGAAATGTTATACATGTCGCCGTCCCGGATTCTTTCCGAAGTCAGGGTGTCGAAATAGTTCGAGTGGTGTAGCGTGCCGTATCCGTTAAAAAAATATTCGGCGGATACAAGGAGGTTGTTTTCGAAACGGTATTCAGCCCCCAGCACGGCCTGTAAAAAATCGTTGTCGTCCTCAGCGGCAAAATAGGCCAGTCCACCCCGGATGCCGATGCCCGGCCCGAACTCCCCGCTGAAGTCCGCACCCACAAAACCGTCCTCCCGGTAGCGCCCCGCTGTAACAGACAGGTCGAAGTCGTTGATAGTGGTGTAGGCGCGCAGCAGCAGGGTGCTGTCATTAAGGCGCATGTGTTTGCCGGCCCCGTACAGAAGAGTGATACCGCTGAAATCCCCCAGGGGAAAATCAACAACGGCCCCGTCGACCCCCGGCTTGTAGTCGCGGTCGAATTCATAGGGCGAGAATGTTGCCAGCAGGTCGTTGGGGTTCCAGAAATAGGTGGTGCCGAGGGAAATCGCCTGTCTTCCGATGGTAACGTCGCAGTGCTCGAAATGCAGGGAGATGTTTGCGCGGTCGATCGCAATCCCGGCGGAGAAGTCCTCATGGGTTGTCTGGGTGTGGTTGAGGCGTTCGGCCCTGAACCGTTCAGCGGGGCTGAAGGCGGAAAAACCTGCTACAGACGATGAAGCGGGATTGATGGTAGCGCTCTCAACCACATGAAACTCAAAAGAGGCTTTGTCGGACACCGTGCCGGTCAGCATCAACCGCAGCAGGTTGATGCTGCTGTCGTGCCCGCGGGAAAAGGGGCTGTCGTGCGTGCCGAGATATATGGTTTTGAAACTCCCGGACACATCAAGCATACATGCGTCAGAAGAAACAAGCTCAAGTGCAGCCGCCTTCCCGGCCGATGCAAACCAGCCCAGGATCAACAACAGGATGAGACCGTGTTTATAACGCAACGGGCTCACGGTCATCTCACTGTTTCCCGGTCTATGTGGCCGTCTTTGAGATGTACCAGCCGATGAGCCCGCTCCATAACCGCGGGGTCATGGGTGGAAAACAGAAAGGTTATGGACTTGGTGCGGTTGAGTTTTTCCATAAGATCCAGCAGATCGGCGGCAGTGCGGGAATCGACATTGGCAGTGGGTTCATCGGCAAGCACCAGGGCCGGTTCAGACGCTATAGAGCGGGCTATGGCCACCCGCTGTTGCTGCCCTCCGCTCATTTCAGCGGGCAACCGCGATTCGAGACCGCCGAGGCCGACCTCTTCCAGCAAGGCAGTAACCTTTTGCCTGCGTTTTTCGGCGTGTTGTTTTTGCAGCAGCAGCACGAATTCAGCGTTTTCAAGGGCCGTAAAAACCGGGATCAGGTTGTAGCTTTGAAAAATAAAGCCGATGCGGTGCAGCCGAAGGCGGCTCAGGGCACGTTTGCTCATTGTGCCGAGACTGTTGCCCTCTATGCAAACGCTGCCTTCGGTGGGCTGGTCGAGTCCGCCGATGATGTTGAGCATGGTTGTTTTGCCGGAGCCGGACGGACCTGCAAGGGCGATAAATTCACCTTTTTGGATTGAAAGGTTTATGCCGCTGAGAGCGGGAACCTGTACTTTCCCCTGGCGGTACACTTTGGTAACATCAGACAGCTTTACAATTTCGTTCATGCAGAAGTCCTTTCATGTGCGGTGGAAAAAACCGGTTGGAGCCAAGATCGGTTCTCCGTTGCCTGCATCGGCAAAACTATTGCTTTCTCAGTACTTCAATGGGTACGGATCGGGCGGCTTTCAGTGCGGGGTAGATTCCCACAAGCACGGTCAATAAAAAAACGGAAACAACGATCACAATCAGGTGCTCGGCATACAGGTCCGAATACAGTATCGGGTCCAGGACCACACCGGACACGTCGATGTTCTCCCGGGTGAAAAGGGTCATGTCAAGCCCCTTGACGGTAAAATAGTAATTTCCGGCAAGCCCCAGGAGTGTTCCGGCAGCGGTTCCCATCAGGCCCAGCAGAACCGCCTCTATAATTACCAGCACAAGAAGACTTGCAGGGCTCATGCCCAGGCATAAATGCACGCCGAACTCATATCGGCGTTCCATGACCGACATGAGGATCGTATTCAAAATACCCGCGCCGATAATGATAAAAATAATTACCTGGAAGATATAATTTGCCGCGCCGTCAATCTCGATGTAAGCGGCAAGATCCGGCATAACTTCCCGCCACGACAATACGGCTGTATTCTTTATGCCCGCAAAAGCATTGCGCAGCTTTTGTTCTGCCCGGTCGGTTTTACGCTGATTATCCAGAAAAACAGCCAGATGGGAAACCTCATCGTCGCCCATGCCCAGGAGCTTGCGGGCCCGGTCCAGGGGTATTTGAAAAACATAGCCGTCGATCATTGCCGAGCCGGTTTCAAAAATACCGACAACCCGGAGAAGCTCACCGGAAAATTCACCCTGAAGGTTGTTGGCGGTAACCACCATCTTGCTTCCAACAGAGACTTTGAGCCGTCGGGCTATTTTGATGCCGATCAAAGCACCCCTTCCGTCGGAATCGGTGAGATAGGAACCTTTAACGACCTTTTTGATGAACAGGGAAGATTTCTGTTCCTGACGGGGATCTACCGCCGTAAAGGCTGCGCCGACACTGCCGTAGCTGGTGCTGAGCATGGCCTGCCCGGAAATACGGGGAGCCCAGCCTTCAACCGATTCCATGGTGTTCAGGTGCCGGACCAGGGGTGCTGTGTCGTTAAGGGTATAACGGGTCGCCAGAGACTTGCGGTAGCCGGGATGCTCTATAGTGATGTGGCCGGCCCCGAGTCGGGCAGCGTTGTCGATCATGGTTCCGTAGGTGCCGTCACTAAGCCCGATGAAAACCAGCGCCAGAATAAGCCCGAAACAGAGCGAGGAGATGGTTATCAGCGTGCGTCGTTTGTTGCGCCACAGGTTACGCCAGGCGAGTTTAATGAGCCACATGGTATCCTTTTGTTGAAATTTTTAAAACAATGGCTTTCAGCCGTGAAACCCGAATAGCTTTGAGCGATTCAGAGAGAATATGTTTATAAGACGCTACGCGTCTTCTACCCCCTTTCTTTGTTCGCCCCAAAGAAAGGGGGGAAAGAAAGGGCGCCCTGCAACGTGTCCCGCCTTAACAGGCGGGATACCCTCGCGGCACGATTACAGTCGGCGGGTCAACAAACTCGCCCCTGAAAAGCGGGCTCAAACATGTCGACCCTTATCTCCTCCCAAAATCGCTGCACTCGGCTGCGTTGCAATGGGATTAAGAAAGCCCGTAACTAATTAAAACTTTTAGTAATCAATGCTGCATATAACACTATTTTAAATATCAAGCCTTTTAGGTGTGGATTCTTAAAAAGCTCATTTGTTTCATCGGCAGCCGTTACTGAAACACCAGTGCGTCGACCGGCTTCAATCGGCAGGCCTTCGCCGCCGGGTACAGCACCGATAGAAGTGATATTATAAAAATGAAAACAATCGGCGGCAGAACGGTCTCGGGTGTTGTAACGGCAAACCAGTGCGCTTCGGCCACGATGCCGGCAAAGGTGAATCCGTCGGTAAAAACGCTTAAGTCGAGACCATGGCGGGTAAGGTACAGGCTCCCGGCGGTCCCCACGGTAAGGCCGACCGCTATGCTGCACAGCGTCAGAAATATTGTTTCCGTTAGAATGAGGGTGAATATCTGCAGCGGACGCAGGCCGATGGCCATCATAATACCAAGCTCTTTGATACGCTCAAAAACCGACATAAGCATGGTGTTCAGGGTGATCAGGGCCGCGGCGAAATACACAATGACGTACAGGATGTAGATTGAAACGTCGGCCAGGTCAATCATGTCGGATATTGCCGGAAACAGCTCCCGCCACGTTTTCACCTCCAGTTCGGGCAGGGCCGCCTGGATGCGGTCCCGGAGTTGGTCCAGGTTGTCTGTGGTGCTGTTTCTGCGGACGGTAATTTCGGTGGCAACGTTACCCATGCCGAAGAGTTGCCTGAAATCGTCCAGCGACATCATGATGGTCGAGCGGTCTATTTCTTCGCTGATGGACTTGAAGACACCCGTCACCCGGTACAGATCGTTGCCGATGGAGCCGTCGGCGGCCTGGGTAACCACCACCAGTTCGTCCCCGACCGCAGCGTCGAGGCCGGCAGCCACTTTACTGCCCAGCACAACGTCACCGGGTTCGTCGATAAACGTGCCGTAGGCCAGATGCTTGTAAAACGTGGTTATCTCTTTTTCGCGACGCGGATCGATGCCCAGAATCTGGGTGCCCAGGGAGTTTTCTTTCCGGCTGGAGAGCCCGAACCCCTGGAGACGGGGTGCTGCCCGGGCGCCGCCTTTTTCCAGCACTGCAATGACTGTTTCGGGACTATCGATGGTGCGGTAAATGGACCGGTCGTCAAGATAGCCGGGCCGGTGAATCTGGATCTCTCCGGGACCGAGCAGGGTAGCGTTGCGCTCCATCTGGTTGAAGAGCCCCCACACCAGTCCTGAATAGGCAATCATCAATGCCAGGGTGAGGGACATGGCAAAAAGGGTGATATACGTTCTGCGACGGTTCCGCCAGATGTTCCGCCAGGCCAGCTTGAGATAGACCGTCATGGGCTTATTCTTTCTTTTTCAGGTTGCGGAGGCTGAAAAACGAGTCGGCGATTTCCAGATCGAAGGTGATGTCTACATACAGCACTTCGGTGAATTCGCCCGGCTTGTCATAGGGAAATACAGAAAGCTTTGTCGGCAAGAGCCTGCCGCCCATTTTTTTTACATCCGAAAATTCCATTTTACGGACAGGCTTTTCGGCTTCGTCGAAAAATTCTTCATACAGGGGAATAAGATCATGTTTTCTGATGCAGATAACAATTTTACCCCACACCACGGCCGCTTCTTCCCTGGGCCGCAGGGTGATTTCATAGATGTCGACGCCGTCCCGTAGCCCGCTAAACGTTATTTCATAATGATAGTCGTCGGCAAGGGTACTTTCTTTCACCAAATCGTCATTGGTAAAGTGGCTTCCCATCCAGCTTCCCATCATCAGGGAAGAGGGTATTTTTACCACCCGGTTGATTTTCGGCAGGTAATTCCACAGGTTGTTGTGTACCTTGAGCGTTGCAACGCCTTTTTCTTTTTTGGGGTACTCGATGCGCATCAGGGTGTAGTCAAGCCCTTTGGTCCACGACACAATCTGCAGCTTGCGCTTCCAGTTGGCGGTGGTGATGTTCATAACATAGGTGCCGTAGCTGCTTTGGCCGCGCCACATTTTGTCGACCCTGTCGAGAATTTCACGGGGGGTCATTTCGGCGCAAACCGGCAGTGCGGAAAAAAGGCATACCCATCCGGCTGAAAAAGAAAGAGATATGAGAAAAAATTTTCGCAGTTTCATAATCGGCGGCCCCTTGAGCATGATGTCGGTATAGTACCATTATTTTTGATTAGTATATCCTGCCTTCAGGTGTATTCGTCAAGTGAATATTTCACATGCAGTAACTATTTTAGAAACGGCTTATTGCTTGACACCGCAGGCCTGTTTGCCTATACTGATCAGTCAAAAATAGCTGAAATATTATATAGTTCTGGAGTTTTGATGGCCACGAGCACTCAAAAGAAAAAAGCTGCTCCGGCAGCTCAAAAGAAAAAGGCGGCCCCGAAAAAAACGGAGAGAAAAGCTGCACCGAAAAAGGCGCCTGCAAAGCCCCGCAAAGTAAAACAGGAAACCGCCGAAAGTATGGCGGCCCGCCAGCGCGATATCTCGGTATCGGAGTTTTTTGCCAAGAACCGTCATTTGCTGGGGTTCGACAATCCCCGCAAGGCCCTGCTGACCGCAATCAAGGAGGCGGTCGACAATTCACTTGACGCCTGCGAGGAGGCCGGTATTTTACCGGATATTATTGTCGGTGTTGAGGACCTTACAAATGACCGCTTCCGTATAACCATCCAGGACAACGGACCCGGTATCGTCAAGCGCCAGATTCCCAACATTTTCGGTAAGCTGTTGTACGGCTCGAAATTTCATCGCCTGAAGATGAGCCGCGGCCAGCAGGGCATCGGCATCAGTGCGGCCGGCATGTACGGCATGCTTACCACCGGCAAGCCCATCGAGATCGACAGCCGTACCGGAAAAAACCGCCCTGCGCACCATTTTAAAATACAGATCGATACGAAGAAAAACCGCCCCGAAGTCATCGACGATCAGGAAGTTGAATGGGATGTTGATCACGGTACCAGGGTCGCCATTGAACTTGAAGGCCGTCATATGAAGGGCAAGCAGTCCATAGACGAATACCTGCGCCAGACCGCCATTGCCAATCCCCATGTGCGGATGACCTACCAGGGGCCGGGCGGCGAGACCATTGAGTACGAACGCTCCATCGATGCACTGCCGGAACAGACCAAGGAAATAAAGCCCCATCCCCACGGCGTTGAGCTGGGTGTGCTGCAGGCCATGCTGAAGGACACCAAGGCCCGCAGTGTGTCGGGTTTTCTGCAGCATGAGTTTTCCCGGGTTTCCCTCAAGGTTGCCGAGGAAATCTGTAAAAACGCCAAGCTGTCGCCCAATGCCTATGCCTCCCGTATCGGTCGCCATGATGTGGAAAGCCTGCTGCAGGGCATTGCAAAAACAAAAATCATGAATCCCCCCACAAACTGCGTGGCACCGGTGGGGGAGGAGCAACTGGTGCAGGGGCTGGCATCGGTTGTGCCGGCCGACTTTTATGCCTCCACCACACGCCCCCCGGCCGTCTACCGCGGCAATCCCTTTATTATCGAGGCGGCGCTTGCCTACGGCGGGTCGGAACAGGAAAGCGACGGCCCGGCGCGGGTCCTGCGGATTGCAAACCGGGTGCCCCTGCTGTACCAGCAGGGCGGCTGCTGCGCCTACCAGTCGGTGGTGCAGACTAACTGGCGCAATTACGGCCTGGGACAGCCCCGGGGAGCACTGCCCACGGGACCGCTGACCATCGTGGTGCATATGGCCTCGGTGTGGGTGCCTTTTACCAGCGAGTCGAAAGAGGCCATAGCAAGCTATCCTGAAATTGAAGACCAGATTGTACGCGCTTTGCAGGACTGCGGGCGCAAACTGAAAATATTTCTTTCAAAACGGCGCCGGGAGGCCGAAGCCCAGCGAAAGTATGATTACATTAAGACCTATATTCCCCACATCGGTATCGGCCTTCGTGATCTGCTGGGCTTTTCCGAGAAGGAAGAGCAACGCATCGTGGATAAGCTGACCGGCCTGCTGGAACGGCATAAAGAATAGTCCCCAGAGTGCCGGGAGAACCTGAATGCTGAACGATATTCCGAAGGAGTAACAATGGCAAAAAAGCCGACAAAGAAAACCGTAACGAAAAGCAGCACCGCAAAAACAAAGAGGAAAGCCGCCCGGCCCGATCTTTCCCGCTCCCCGGCCATGAAAAGCCTGTTAAGCCAGGCCAAGGATATTCATCAGGAGATTAAGGGGGGCCGGCGACCGTCCCTGCGGGTTCCGGTGCGCAGCCTGAGCAATGTAACGTTTTCATCCCGCAAGGGCTTTTTTACCATCGGCAAAAAAGTCAGCAAGCGGACCCTTTCGTACCAGACCGTCAAACCCTTTGCCCAGTCCGTGCGGATGATGGCGTTTTCAAAGCACCTGATTGAAACCGACGACTTTGCATCCAAACGTGAGGTCTACTACACTTCCAAAGGTTCGTCAAAGCGCGGCAGCGAGCCCGGGCAGGCCGGCTGGGGCCCGGCGGCTTTTAAGGAACAGACTGAATCCGATGCCATTATGGACGATATGGAGGCCATGGTCGGCGTCAACCGTGAACAATTGGGTTTTATACCGGCCGAGCAGAACGGCTCGGTTGCCGGAGAGCTTATCGTGATCGATACGGACCCGGCCACCGGCCGCCGGATCGAAATCGATTGTACCGCCTTTGGACGGGGAAGCTATTCCATACCCTCGCGGGTCGAGGGGATCGGGTTTAAAACCAAGGCCACATTTGTGCTGGCCGTTGAAACCGCAGCCCTGTTCGAGCGCCTCAACGGCCATGCCTACTGGAAGGACGGCAACTGTATTATCGTTGCCATGGGTGGTGTGCCCACCCGGGCAAACCGCAGGTTTGTGAGAATGTTGTCGGACACCTGTAACCTGCCGGTGTATGTTTTTACCGATGGTGATCCCTACGGCTACGGTAATATTTACCGCACTATGAAAGTGGGTTCCGGCAATGCCGCCCATATCAACGAGTTTTTCTGTGTGCCCCATGCCAAGCTCATCGGCGTGACCCCCCGGGACATCAAGGACTATAATCTGCCGACTCACCCCCTGGAAGACAAAGACAAAAAACGGGCCCAGGACGCCCTGAAGAACGACCCCTTCTTTAAAAACAACAAGCAATGGGCCCAGGCGCTCACCGACATGATCAAAATGGGTGTGCGTGTTGAACAGCAGGCCTTTGCCGCCCGGGGGCTTAACTATGTTATGGAGACCTATTTGCCGGAGAAGCTTAAAAGCCCTGCCAAGATGTTGCCCTAGGCTTCTGGAAAACGCCCATCTACGGCGTTGCACTCACCCTTCGTCACTGCGGCGTACAAACAAGTACGCCAAATGATCCACAGGAAAAAGATTTTTTTCCTGTGGAAGGAAACAACGCACATACGTGCTCCTTGTTTTCCCTGAAAAGGCAAAACAAGGCACCCGCTACGCGGCTGTATGTTGCCACCTCAGCGTTTCGCGCGCCTTGTATCCGACCATTTTCCAAAAGCCTTCTGTTGCTGCAAAAGTATTCCGACAAGAGGCAGGTCGTTCGGATGTCGCCTGCGGGGTGTCGAAATATCCAACGGTACTTTCTGTTATATGTCCGGTCGGAATGCCGGCGCCGTTCTGTTTAGCCGTATACTTTTTAGAAAAACCGGGGTGTTGCAGGCGTGATAGCGTGCAATAATATTTTTAAGAATATGTAAAAGACTATGTTATTTTTTATTGCATAAGCAATTTCTTCTTGGTATATAGAAAGCGTATCTGGACAACTACTTCAGATACGCTTTATTTTTTAACGGAAGGAGGAAAGTCCAATGGCTGATGGTCGTGTAAAATGGTTCAACGAAAAAAAAGGTTATGGCTTTATTGAATCCGGCGAACATGGTGATGTATTTGTACACTTTTCGGCAATTCAGGGAGAAGGTTACCGTACGCTGTCCGAAGGGCAGGAAGTGACCTTTGAAGTGGAAGAAGGACCCAAAGGTCTTCAAGCGGTAAAAGTCACCTCAAAATAAACCTGCATATCAAGCCTGTAAGAAAGCGCCCAAAAGGGCGCTTTCTTACAGGATCAAAAGTTTCCCCCATCGTTTCTGAATGTGAAAAAGAATTCCGTACAGTATCAATATCCCTTTGCTTCGGCACCCGATTCGACGGAAAAATTTTAGTAGCTTTCCGGAACATTGAGTGCTAGTTTTTTCAGGAGTTCAATGCGACGTTTTCCGTCATCGGCCGTACCCGCCGATGGGGTGGGACGCTCTGAAAACATCATTACTTTCAGGAGAGGTGCAAACGCCGATTATGACTTCCTCAGACACACCAGACAGCCGGGAGCGGAGGCGGTCGGAGAGGTTGCCGCTGGAATTTGAAACCATGTACAGTATTTCCGGTAAAACCGGCGGGCGGGGAAAAATCGTCAATATCAGCCGCGAGGGCACCCGTATCTACCTGGACACGCACCGGGAGATACCGCCGGGAACGGTTATAGGAATGGATATTCAGGCGTCCATGCATGAGGGTATTATTCCGGCCCGGCTTACCGTGGCCTGGGTTGAGGAACTGAAGGACTCGGAAGAGTTCAGGGTTGTTGTGGGCGGCAGGCTCAGCATTCCCGACCAGAAGCATGAAGAATTGCTGCTGCGCAATATCGTGCAGGCATCCCTGACCGTATTGAACATATAATCTTCCTGGTTGTGTAGTACTGTTATGGACGACACGGTTAAACAGATAAGCAGTCGGCTTGCCGCAGGCGGTGTCAATATTGTTTTTACCGGAGCCGGCATTTCCACCGAAAGCGGTATCCCCGACTATCGCAGCAAAGGCGGTATCTGGGAAAACTATAAACCGGTCACCTTTGATGAGTTCATGTCGTCGCGCGACTCCCGGGTCACCTACTGGAGCAGGAAAGCCGAGCTCTACCCCGACCTGGTAAAGGCCGAGCCTAATCCCGGCCATGAGGCCCTTGTATCCCTCTACGAAAAAAAAATGCTCGAAGCCGTTATTACCCAGAATATCGACGGCTTGCACCAGGCCGCAGGTCTTCCCGAAGACCGGGTGATTGAACTGCACGGCAACACCCTGCGGGCGCGCTGCATGAGCTGTGACGCCGTGGTCTCCATCCACGAAATCCAGCAGCGGATTGAGTGCGGGGATGCTGCGCCGGAATGCGACTGCGGCGGCTTTTTCAAATCGGACACAGTCTCATTCGGCCAGAGTCTTCCTGAAGACGAATACACCCGGGCCGTAGAGTTGTCGCAGACCTGCGACGTTTTTCTGGTGGTGGGTTCCACCCTGGTGGTGCAGCCCGCAAGCCTGTTGCCGGTTTTCGCCAAGCAGAACGGTGCATTTTTGGCCATTATAAACCTTTCGGAAACGCCCTGCGACGGTATGGCCGATGTGTTGATTCGGGAAAAGGCCGGGGAGGTGCTGCCGCGGGTGCTGGAAGAGTTGGATAAAGGGCGGAGAGCGAGACGTTAGGCTTTTGATTTCAAAGAGCCTGCATGGCGGCAGGGATATTATGACGAGGAGACGCGTATGAAAGTGTATTTCCACGATGATTTTTACAGTGTTTATACCATGGACCCGGCAGCAGCCGAGGGGCGCATGGAAGCGGTTGTGGAGGCCGTTGCGCCCATGGCCGAGTTTGTTGTGCCGGACCCGGCCCCGGCAGCGGCCATTGCGGCGGTGCACACTGCTTCGCATATCGCAACCGTCAAGGGCGAGGGGCTGTATGATATTGCGGCCCTGGCAGCCGGGGGTGCCATAGAGGCGGCCCGCACCGGGCTGCAAGAGCCTGCCTTTGCCTGCATTCGGCCGCCCGGGCATCATGCGTCAGGCAACAGTGCCTGGGGATTCTGCTTTTTCAACAACATGTCAATCGCCCTTACCGCCCTTAAACAGGAAGGGCTCATCAAGACCGCTTTTGTGCTTGATTTCGATTATCATTTCGGCGACGGCAACGTTAATATCCTGGGTGATACGGGATGGGTTACACTTTTAAATCCTTCTTCCCACAAGAGGGAATCCTACCTGGATGAAGTAAAGACGGCACTTGCCGGGCTGGAGGTGGACATCATCGGTATCTCGGCCGGTTTCGATCACCATATCGACGACTGGGGCGGTCTGCTGGAAACCGAGGACTATACCACCTTCGGCACCTGGGTGCGCCGGGCCGCCGAGCGGAGTGGAGGCGGGTGCTTTGCGCTGCTTGAGGGAGGGTACAACCATGATGTGCTGGGGACCAATGTGGCGGCGCTGTTAAAAGGAATGATGGCCGGGTAGCGCCGGGAGACTGCTGGAGAACGCCCATCTGGGGCGTTGCGCTCACCTTTCGTCAAACCAAGTACGCCTCGCTCCTCATGATACCTGATATCATACTTTTAAACGGTTTTAGAAACACAGGTTGTCATAGCGAAGCGCTTGCTATTTGACACCCCTCGCAGGGACTAAAGCGCTTAACTCCTTCGCTTTCACTCTCCGTATTCCTTACGGCAAATCCAGACTATAAGGACCGTTGTATATGGCTTTTTGCCTGCCAACTTTGCAGGCAGGCGGGTCTGCAGGTTGGCACGCGGTTTATTGCGCCCTGGTGATTTAATGCATTGATATTACATGGTTTTTTAGTTGTGCTCGGTCGGCATGAAATATGCCATGTATAGACAGTGCGAAAACTTTGAGAAGGAAGGGATTAGTCCTCATAGTCTGCGTTTTGGAGCCGATGCTATATATACTGAAGTTATTTCGGTACGTTTTTGAAAACAGTGAAAGAAAGAGGCAATGAAACACAGAAAGATGCTTGCGGCACTGATAATTACCGCCTTACTGGCCTTTTTCACGGCCGCATGCACCGACCAGTTCATTTTGAGCGGAACGGTTACCTGGCATGACACCGGCGGCGGGGCCGAAGGGGTGAGCGTGATCCTGTTTAATGCCGCGGACAATGCCACCATGGACAACACGACAACCGAAGACGACTACACCATAGTCACCACCGATAAAGACGGTAAGTACACCTTTACGGGCCTGAGTGCGGGCAGCTACATTGTGTATGCCGCGCTGGAAGGGTATACCTTCGATCCGGCCAACCGTGAGGTTGAGGTAACGGGCAAAACAGCCGATATTGACTTTACCGCCCATGAAGATGACTTTGAGGTGCCTTCAAACGACCCGGACAATGGCACCGTCTACACCGGGTCGTATACCGACTGTTCGAATGGCTGCCTCCCGGGAGATAATCCGTGTAAAACCTGCTGTCACGATACTTTTGGTCCGGAAGTTAAACTTTGTACTGATAATTGCGGGGATGAGCATGATGTCTGTGATGACGAGTGTGATGACAAGTGTTATCCCCCCTCCTTAGAGCAGAGGGAGTGCTGGGACGATTGTACGGCCGGTTGTGAGGAGGAATGTGGTACATGTATTATGATGTGTACCTATGATATACATATGGAGTTCGACTGCCCCGATTTTATGCCGCCGCAGGAGTGCCCGTACAACTGCCAGACCTGGAATCCGGCCAAGCGGTCGTGTGAAGGCCCGGCGAATGACGAATGCGGATAAACAGCTCTCAGGACTCGGCGATTTGACTTTTGACATAGAGAGCGATGCTTTTGTGAAGAAACGGATACAGGCGCATAGTTTGCGGCTTGCAGCCGAAACAAGTAGATTTATGCTGAGGTGAATACAGTACGTTTTTGACAATCAAAAGGAGAGATGCAATGAAACAAACAAAGATGTTGGCAGCACTGATAATTACCGCCTTGCTGGCCTTTTTTACGGTCTCATGCACGGATCAGCTCATCTTGAGCGGAACGGTTACCTGGCATGATACCGGCGGCGGGGCCGAAGGGGTGAGCGTGATCCTGTTTAATGCCGCAGACAATGCCACCATGGACAACACGACAACCGAAGACGACTACACCATAGTCACCACCGGTAAAGACGGTAAGTACAGCTTTACGGGCCTGAGTGCCGGCAGCTACATTGTGTATGCAGCGCTGGAAGGGTATACCTTCGATCCGGCCAACCTGGAGGTTGAGATAACGGGCAAAACAGCCGATATTGACTTTACCGCCTATGAAAATACCTTCGAGGCGCCTTCTAACGGGCCCTATACCGGAGCGTATATGGACTGTATTAACGGGTGCCGGCCGGGGGTTAATGAGTGCAGTAATTGCTGCGATTCGAACTTTGACCCGTGTTTTACTGGCTGCTTTAATGGGTATACCACGTGTTCCGACAATTGCGACCCCTATGATTATAACTATCTGGACTGCGTAGAGGCTTGTCGTCTGGCACGCGATGGTTGTTATAATAATTGCAACTATGTAGTGGAGCAAGAATTTGACTGCCCCGATTTCATGCCGCCGCAGACGTGCCCGTACAACTGCCAGATGTGGAATCCGGCCAGCAGGTCGTGTGCCGGCGCCCCGATGAACGGGTGTAATTTTTAATTGATTGGGCCGGAGCGGCCCGACCTTTGGTACAGTAACCCTGGACCCGGGATGCCTTTTGCAGCATCCCGGGCCTTTTTTGTTTGTATGTGCTCTGCTTTCTTCCCCGCAGGCGGGCAGTTTTATTATCTGTTGGATAATGCATGACTTTTAAGGCATGTTGTGTCGGCATGAAATATAAAAAAACATGTGTTATCTATAAGCGATGCGCCACTTTTAAAGGGCAAGATTATCCTAATAGTTTACGGCCTACAACCGAAACAATAGTAATAATACGGTAAACTTGGTGTGCTTTTAAAAAATCTAAAGGAGAGATGCCATGAAACAAACAAAGATGCTTGCAGCACTGATGACTATCGCCATAATCGCCTTTTTTACGGCCGCATGTACCGACCAGTTCACACTGAGCGGAACGGTTAGCTGGCACGACACCGGCGGCGGGGCCGAAGGGGTGAGCATTCTTTTGTTTAATGCTGCGGACAATGCCACCATGGGCAACGAGACAACCGAAGACGACTACACCATAGTCACCACCGATGCAAGCGGCACATACACCTTTACGGGCCTTGCCGCAGGCAGCTACATTGTGTATGCCGCGCTGGAAGGGTATCTGTTTGATCCCGTTACCCAAAAGGTAGAGGTGACGGGCAACACAGCCGATATCAACTTCACCGCCTATGAAGATGATTTTTCGGTGCCCACAGACGGCCCCTATACCGGGTCGTATAACGACTGCACGAACGGCTGCCTTCCGGGAAATAATTCGTGTAATACCTGCTGTGACAACACCTTTGATCCGTGTTTCGATACTTGTTACGATTCATATACCGATTGTCATGAAGGATGCCGCAACGAAACCAACCCTGATAAACATGAGAAATGTATGAACGACTGTGATGCGGCGTATACTGCTTGTCGTAATAATTGCTTCTATGACGAGCAGAAAGAGTTCGATTGCCCCGATTTTGTGCCGCCGCAGGAGTGCCCGTACAACTGCCAGGTCTGGAATCCGGCCGGCAGGAGCTGTGTGGGCGCAGCGATGAATGCGTGCGATTAAATAATCGGGCCCGAGCGGCCCGGCCATTGATGCGGTAACCCGGACCCGGGACGCCCTCTGCGGCAACCCGGGTTTTTTGTTTGTATGTTCCTCGTTTTCTTTCCTGCCGGTAGTTTACTTCGGACTTCTGATATGCTATGAAAGGAAAGAACAGGTTGTTTTGAAGGTTTGATATATGGTTCATACAAGGAGTTGCTGCTATGGGTCATAAAACGTTCGAGCAATTGGTCAAGAAGTCCTGGTCAGGGGCTGTTTCAACCGCTTCCGGCAATCTAGAGTATTACCGTCCCCAGATACTGGAAGCACTTGCCTCCGATATCCCCGATGAGCGTTCCGCTGCGGTGGCCGCGCTGCGCGAAGGCAATGATGCCGAATCCCACGATGATGTGATGAAGCTTCTGAAAGATCCGGATTACATGGTACGCATGGAAGTTGCCGAATACCTGGCAGACCTGGGCACGCCCCGGGATATTCCCAAGATACTGGGACGGATCGAGCAGCATACCGACCTCAGGTTCCTGCTGAGCCGGGCCCTGCAATCCATTACCGGCCGTGAAGAGGGGCTGATCGATGAAGAGGATGAGCCGGAAGATGCTGAAAGGGCTATAGGGGAGTGGAAGCAGTATCTCGGTGAAAACGGTTATCTCTAACCTTTTTTAATAAGAAAACAACAGCCGCAGTTAATGCACCCGGGTAGGCTTTTCCTGCTGATTTATAAGACGCTACGCGTCTTCTACCCCCTTTCTTTGCTCGCTCCAAAGAAAGGGGGGAAAGAAAAGGCGCCCTGCACCTTGTCCCGCCAAGAGACAGGCGGGATACCCTCGCGGCACGATTTCAGTCGGCGGGTCAACAAACTCGCCCCTGAAAAGCGGGACTCAAACATGTCGACCCTTATCTCCTCCTTCAATCGTTGCACTCGGCTGCGTTGCAATGGGACCGATAAAGCCCGTAATTAATCAACAGTAAGCGCTTTTATTTATCCAATGCTGCATGTGTTTCCCAAATTGGGCAACCTCGATCAATGAAAATAAAAAATGCCTGGTGTCAAATTTTTTAAAAGACAGCGTCTTTACCTGAAGAATGGCAATGTGATTCATCCCTTTTGTTGGATTGAATTTTTAGAAGATGGTTCCTTTTCCATCGGCCTTTTAACCAAGGTTATAAAAATAACTGAATTTGGTTCTGCAATCCAACAGCAGGGTTTTTTTGACAACCATGTTCAAACTCTTCGACAGGGGAAATCAAACATTGATGACATAGCAGATCCCCATTATACTTTTCATCCTCCCAAAATAAATCAAAATAGAGGTTTGGTTCATATTGTAGGAGTCAATGGTAAAGTAGATGAGTGGGAACTTGATTGGTTTCCTGTTACTAAAATGATTAATATTTTAAAACTTTACAGCGGAACGATAGACCTGCTAGGCACAGTCAAAAAAACAAAAAAAACCATTCAATAATTACAGTTCCCAAAGGCTGTAGAAGCGTTAGAATGGATATGTATATATGTCCCGTAGTAAAAAAAATAACCTTGGACTCTTTGGCTATAGATAATGTAATAGTGGGTTGTAAGCATTACTGCCTGATTTGCCGTTTTATTGAAGACAAAAATGATCGGTTAAGCTTTTATGTTACTAATTCAATATAGTTCAGATATTTATCGCTAATATTTACTTTTGAGGTTCTCTGATTTGTTAATGTTACCAAAGGTTATTGAAAAATAAGATACATAGGAAGACAACTTCTTAACATTAATATTATAAGGAATACAATATGAGAGCTTTTGAATTCAACGATTTATACGGACTTAATTACCTGAATACGCTAATAGAGGCAAAACGTAAAACCCTTGGTCTTCTATGCTCATTTCAAAATGCACCGCTGGGCAGTTCAAAAATAAATTATGTTTTTGAGAATTTAAAAAAAACAGTCGAGGAGATCTGCACAGAACTTAATGTGGATTTTAACCTAGTCGGAGCCAATCAGGACTCGCTAGATTGGATGGACGAGGTTTATAAGGTCGTGCTTGGAAGTCACCTTATTATTGTCGATGTGTCCGATCCTCGCCCAAACGTTTTGTATGAACTGGGGGTTGCTTGTTCTCTTCGCCCAAGTGATTCAGTTATTATAACGAAACATAAAGCAAGTGAGTTTGAAAGTACTGAAATAGAACAGCTTCAGATATTGACCTATGACTGTTTTCATGATTTAAAAGCTCTCTTATTAGAGCACTTTAATGCTCGTTCTTGGCCGGTTGAACAAGAGCTTAACAAGGCATTTTCTACTCTACATAACAAATTAGATCCAGCTGCAATGCTGCTGTTGTATGATTTAAAAGAATATCATGATGAAAGGCGAGGAACTAATGAAGAAAATATGTGGCACATGTCTTTCAAGGATATTGCCGATTGTATTAAAGCAAAAGAACTTAAGGATAACGGACTCGTTAAATTTGAATATGGTAAAGCAAAAAAAAAGGGTTCATTGGAGTATGCATTGCATGCAACAGAACTTGGCAAGAAATACCTTGAATCTGATTATTTCAAAAGGTTTTTTTATCCCGAATCTAAACATAACCACGAGCAACAGTGACAGACCTCAAGGTTAATTATTACGTGCCAAAAATGAAATATCTAAACTGCAGATTGTTTGCAAAACAAAAAAGTGCTTTGTGTTATTCAACTAAAACAGACAGCACCTTTTTTTATAATTTGGGAAGATGTTTTTAGATCAGTTGCCCTTAAATTGAGGGTATCTGAAAAAATCCAAACAATCAAAATCACACGGCCAACGGTACCCACACCAAAATCAAATGACCATTTGAAATTTAACACCCATATTCCCTTTGTTAAATAACTGTAAAATTAGTTAAGTGCCAAATGTCGCATTTCCGGGGGTATTAGTAAATCACTCCCCTACAGTGTTGAATTTTTTTTGAATTGCAGGTTTGCCGGGAAGCGTTTGAAAAGTGCACAGATGCAAGACGCGCGGAATCCTGAGGAATGAGGCGTACGTGTTTGTACGTTGCAGTGACGAAGGGTGAGTGCAACGCAGCAGATGGGTGTTTTTCAAACGCTTCTTAGGGGCTGATAAATTCTTCCAGAGCAATCTCCTCCAGATTACCGAACTGCTCGTAATTGTAAACGCTCACATGGGAGCCGTTTACCTGCAGGTACAGCGACTCATACAGGTCGAAGAGTGATATATCGGGCGTATCGGCCATGGTTTCATACATGGCGTAGGAGAACTGGTCCGACAACCACACGTTCAGGTCGCGGTCGTAGTTGGCGGCAAAGGAGTTTTCCCAGGGGTTGGCCCCGGAAAAAAGAATTACGCCCGGAACATCGATCTGGGTGCCCATGAGCCCGCCGTGACAGGTCTCAACTTCGATAAACATCCTGCGGTAGCTGCTGCTGTCGTACATGGTATCGAGGGTTTCGGCCAGGTCTGCCGGAGTGAGGCGGGTGTCGTTAAACACAGAACCGGAGGCATCGCCGTGGCCGACGATATAGAAAAAGATGTTTTCGGAGTCCGACGCGTTTATTACATCGTCAAGCCCGGGCCCGGCATTGCCGGAAAGGATGTCAAAAATGTCCTGGGGTTCCAGGGTCGTGGGGTCATAGTCGATTTCCGCACCGGCGTATACATTGGGGCCGCCGGAATAGTTGTAAATTTCTCCCGGTTTGGGATTGTCGGAATCGTGGGCAATATCGTCGGCGAGGATGAGTATGATGCGGTCGTCCGTGAGACCGTTTTGTTTCAGCAGGCTGTAGACTGCCAGGGCGTCGGACTGGTGCCGATAGTTGCTCCAGCCGGTTGAGGGGGAGATGATCAAGGCCCACAACCCGGTAACGTCTGGAGGGTCATAATCGTTCTGTCCGCCCGAAAGGTCCAGCTTGTGCTCTTCCGAGGCCAGGGTCTGGAAGATGGACAGGGCCGAGGATGTTGTGCCGTCGGAGTCACTGCCGGAATAGACATATTCCTGGCAGACATAATCACCGTCGATGACCTGCCACAAACAGTAGGTCGAGCCGGTCACGTCGGTATGTTTCTGTGCGTCATAGGTAAGGGGGCCGGTGGCGCCGGTAATGTCGGGGAGCTCGCCCTTCTTTATCATCTGCAGGGCCTGGCGGATGCCGTCGCCGTCCCAGATGGTTTCGATTCCCCGGGCATCAACCACTTCGGCCATGGCATCGGCCAGGGCCTGGCCGCCCTTTCCGCCCGAGCGCTGCAAACCGTAGGCAATCAGGGTGAGGGCGTCGTAACAGTTTGCCGCATAGGCAGACGGTGCCTCGTCAAACTTTTTATAGTAGGCGTAGTTGAAACCGCTCAATGGGTCAAACGACATACCGATCCCCCGCAGCCCTTCGGCATCGTCGCCCAGGGTGTCCACAATGGAAGTGTAGGTGCCGCCGTCGGTGAAAAGGAGTTTGGTGTCGCCGCCCGATTTTTGCATTTGCTTTGCCATGCAGATTGCCGTTTCCGGGTCGGAAGGAGAGGCGAACAGAATGTCGGGATTACCTGCCAGGGCTTTGTCCATATAGCTTTCACAGGTCTCAATGCTCTGGTCGTACTGCACGATTGCTTTGGCATCGATGCCGAGTTCGGTGGCAAAAAAGCCGAACCAGTCGAAGAAGGTGGCCCCATAGGTGTCGGTGGAGGTAACCAGGGAAACCGATTCATGCATGTCGCGCGCCGCCACAAGAAACATGGTGCGTACCTGGGCAATGTCCGACTCTACGGTGCGCCAGATATACTTTTCGCCCCCGAAGGCCCGGAATATGTCGGCCGAGGTTGCCACCGGGCTGACAAGCACTTTTTTTTGCCGGATGAACTGGGGGCACAGCCGGAACGTGCTCTCGGAGCCGTCAGTGCCGATAACGGCCACCACCGAATCATCTGCCAGAAGTGTTTTGGCCGCCTTCTGGTAGTCCTTGACCCCCAGGTCTTCATACACAAGCTGTATCATGCGGCCGTTAATACCGCCGGCGGCATTAACGTTGTCTTTGGCCCATTCCAGCGGTTTTACATAGCCGAGCTCGTAGGGCCCGGTGATTGGCAGCAGTACCCCGATTTTCAGGGGCCCGATGCCGTCGCAACTGTTCAGGAGAAAGCAGCACACAAGAACCAAGATAACACTGCTGAAGCGAACAAGACGTTTCCGGTGTCCTGTCCGGGCGCCGGTTTTGCTAAGAGATGTACAACAGGTGTTCCAGGCTTTTTGTACATGAGTAACCATGCCGGACATAGGTATTCCTTTTTTGTCTGTTTTTTTAGAAACTGCTCAATTTTCCTTGTCTTTTGCCGAAAGAGTGTACTATATATTTATATAACACATATGGAGCGAAACAGGTAGATTGTTTTGCCGATTGCATAGAACGAACCGGCTGTTGCCGCTGTTCGGATGTTTATTGAAAAAAACGTTTAATGATTTTGAAAATCAGCACATTTATAGAAAACAGGTTTGATCTCACCCGGGCCCAGCTCACCCGTCTCAGTCATTTTTTCTTTCTGGCCGCTTCCTTTATGGCAATCAGCGTGTTCGGATACACGGCCGCCAGCGCCCTGTTTCTTGCCGGGGCCGGGGCCGACCGCATTCCCATGGTGTACATTATCATGGGCATTATCTCCCTGCCGATGTATGCCGGGGTTTCCCAGCTTATCGACCGTTTTCCGCGCCGCCACCTGTGCATCATACTGCTGGTGACGGCATCGGCGGCCATTGCCGTGCTGTGGTTTTTTGCCCGGCAGCCGGTGCTGCCGCTCTACTATCTCATGTACATGTTTTTTTATATACTGTGGGTCCTGTTGACGGACATCCTGTTTCCAAGTATTGCCGCCGATTATTTCACACCCACTGAACTGAAGCAGGCTTATCCGTTGCTGGCGGCCTGTGTCGCCGTGGGCGGCATTGCCGGCGGTACGCTGGCAATGGGGGCAGCGGCCGTTTTTACCGGACGGAGCCTGCTGCTGATCACCATTGTTCTGTGCGCCGTTGCAATCGGGCAGCTTGTTTTCCTCGGGTCCCGCATCAAGCCCCTGGAGGAAACCTCATTTGAAGAGCAGGAAAGTACGGTTCAGGCCTTGAAAAGCTTTCCCTCCATAGCGCGCCGCTATCCGCTGATGCTCTTTCTCGCTTTCAGCAGTTGTATGTTTGTGCTGCTGAACTGCCTGGCCGAATTTCAGGTGTTTACCATTTATTCCCGTGCGTATCCAACTGCCGAGGCCCTGGCAGGCTTCATGGGTATTGTTATGGCAGTCCAGAGCGTTCTGCAGTTTTTGATTATCTATTTTCTCACCGGGCCGCTTATCAAACGGCTCGGGATCATAAAAATGAACATGATTCATCCCTGCACGACCCTGATTTCGTTTATCGGCCTCTATTTTTATTTCAGGCCCGTTGCCGCTGTTGCGGCAAATATCAATTACGATTCGCTGTACCAGAGCCTGGACAAGCCTGTGTTCAACTTGAATTACAATGCCCTGCCGCATCGGTTTATCGGACGCGCACGGGTTCTGGCGGACGGGATGTTCTATTTTCTGGGAGTTGCCCTTGCGGGTGCGGTTTTGCTGACCGCGAAACAGTTTTTAACCCATCAGCAGATCGCCCTGTGCTGTATCGGTGTGAGCGCAGCATATATCGTGCTGCGCTACTTTCTCGGGAGGAGTTACCTGTCGTCCCTTACCTCGATGCTGCGCTCGGGGTTTGTGGATTTCGACGAGCTGAGTGAAGATATGGTTCAGGCCAGCACGCGCTACAGCGGAGAAATTCCGGCATTGCTGTCGGACCCCCTGCCCGAGTCCCAGATGATAGGAGTCCTGCTGGCAACCCGGATCGAGAACCCGCGCATATATGCCGACCATGTGGAAAAGCTGCTTGTGTCCGAGTCCCCCCAGGTGCGCAGCACCCTGGTGGAGCATATACAGCGATTTCATACCGAAAGCCTTGTGGAAGCCTGCTACCGCTGCCTTACGGAAACCGGCCCGGGACTGAGAAAGACCGCCCTGGAGGCCCTGATCAAACTGGGCGAACACCCGGGTGAAGAGCATATCGGACCGCTGCTCAATGAAGAGGACCCTTCCATTCGAGCCCTTGCCGCAGTGTATGCGTACCAGGCCGGGCTGTTCGACAGCGAAATTATGCTGCTTTTGAACGACCTGCCGAAGCCGGACACCGATCCGGTCATTAAAATGGAAATGATTCAGGCTACCAAAAACCTTGACGATATGCTGCTGGTTCCCCTGATCGGCAAGGCAATTGAAAATGCACCGCCCGAGGTAACGGTTGAGGGACTGAAAATGATCGGGAGGCATGTTGAAGCCGGTGATGATTTTGCCGCCCGGATCGCATCGGCCGGACTGGAAAGTGATTCGTCCAGGGTGCGGGCCGAAGCGGTGAAACTGCTGGGGCAAGTCGGGTCGCAGGGCTCCATGTCCCGTATCGCTACGGCGCTCTACGACCAGGCCCTGGCGGTGCGTAACAACGCAGCCGAGGCCCTCGCCTCATACGGCCCCGGCGCAGTATGCCTGACATCCGGCATCATGGAAACGGCGTCCGATGATGTTGCCGATGCTGCAATCCATGCCATTGCCCGCTCGGGATACTCCGACAGTGAAAAAATCATCTATGATTTTATGACGAAGTATTACTATCTGGCTGAAAATTGCCGGCGCTGGACAGCCGCTCTTGCTCATTGTGCAGATCATATGCGCCCACTGCGTATTGCTATTGAAGATTTTACCATCAGGATAATCAATC
This sequence comes from Thermodesulfobacteriota bacterium, assembly GCA_028282925.1. GTDB lineage: Bacteria > Desulfobacterota > WTBG01 > CAIYCZ01 > CAIRTM01 > JANQGV01. Next base: position 20,137 of record JANQGV010000269.1, on the reverse strand, counting down.
GTACTCTGCACATATTTCACGTGTTCGGGTATGAAAAAGCGGTGCAGGCCGTGCGCATCGCTCTTTCGGCCTCTGATGTGCGTCTGAAGTCCGCGGCCGTGGAGGCCCTGGACTCGCTGCGACACCGTCGGTTTACGCAGCCGCTTATTCCGCTTTTTCAGCAGATCGTTCTGCCGTACGAAGAGGATGCATACCGTGTTGACGGAGACATCTCAGAGCCGCTGCTGTTCTGTGAAACCATACACGCACCCGACCGCTGGATCAGGGTAGGGGCCCTGATGTGCCTGGCAGGCCGGCCCGGGCAACTGCCGTCCGAGATGCTGCAAGACGCCGATCCCCTGGTGCGCAGCTGTGCCGAATATATCGACGGCCGGAAAAACAATAAAAGCAGTCCGGAGGAATTTTTCATGAACCGCCTTCTTTTCTTAAAAAACACCGATTTTTTTAAACACCTTGCCTTTGATGAATTGCTGGCACTTGACAAGGTGCTCATCAAAAACGAATATTTCAAGGGCGAAACAGTTATCGCCGAAGGAGAATGCGGCAATGAACTGTACCTGATATACAAGGGCCGCATCGCCGTTCAGGAGCCGGCTGCGGGGAAAGAGCATACGCTCAGCGAGGGAAACTATTTTGCCGAACAGGCCCTGTTTGATATGATGCCGAGCGCTTTCAGCGCCATTGCCGAAACAGACTGCGTGCTGTTCGCCCTTACCAAAGACCGGTTCAGGAGCTTTGCACTGAAGTGCCCGGATATGCTGTTTGAATTTTGCAAAGTGCTCGGACGCCGCATCCATGAGCCGATGAAGTAGCCTGCAGTTTCACAAGGACTTAAACGATTATCATTACCCCATTAACAGTAACGAATGAAAGTTTTGTATGAGTGTTTCCAAAAAAGAACCTGTACCGGACTCCGTATCTCTCGAACAGCTCAGTGTAAAAAACAGGCAGGCCTGGGACGAGTTGTACCGGGAAACAGACCGGCCTGTCTGGGGCAATGATCCTGTAGAGGTTATTGCCGAATGTATAGAAAAAATTCCCGGCAGCTTTGGTCAATCGTCCCGCATTCTCGACGCGGCCACGGGCGAAGGGCGCAACCTGTCGCTGCTGTTGAACCTGTCCGGCAGGATGTACTGCTGTGATGCATCTTTTTCCGCACTGGCAAAAATCCCACAGGGTGTGCGCTCGCAGACCGATGCCGCCTGCTGTGATTTGCTCAGAGCCCCTTTTCAATCCGACAGTTTTGACTTTATCTTGGCCTGGGATATCATGGAGACCCTGCCCGATCCGTTTTCTTTCCTCAAGGAGCTTCGCCGGATACTCAAACCGGGGGGGACCCTGCTGTGTAATGTCACGGGTAAGGAGGAGCTGAAGGAGGGAAATGACGTCTGTATGATTGACGATGATTCCTGCTGGTACCGGGGACGCTATTATCTGCACTACATGGACTCCGAGAATGCCGCTGAGATGTTTGAATCGGCCGGATTTGATATCTGCGAGCATACATGCTGCCGGTGGCGAGAAAGCGCCCACGTAAACTACCGCGAAGAAACCCACACTCATACCAGTACCGTATTCCTGGTATCGGCGGGATTGAAAGGGTGACCTATGAGAAAATGTACCGGCGGCGATACGCAGCAATGGGGGTTCGAGGCAATTTTTAATGTACAGTGTCCGCAATGCGGAACCCCGGTTGAGTTTTTTAAAGATGAAATCGAGAGAACGTGCGGGCAGTGCAATACAACCGTTTTGAACGACCGCAGAGACTTCGGCTGCGCCCGCAACTGCTCGGCGGACGATCCCCATATGAGAAACAAGTGCAGTAAGTTCGTGCGGTCGAAAAAGAGATTTTACGGACACCTTGCATGAGTGCAGCCGCGTTTTGAGATGACACAGAAAAGTGAAACAAAACTGGAACGGCTGGAAATTATTTTCCGGGATGAGCACTTTGTTGCAGTGAACAAGCCTGCCGGGTTGCTGGTGCATCGCAGCCCGGTTGCAGCGGAAGAGAACACATTCGCCCTCCAGATGGTTCGCGATATGGTCGGGCAGCGGGTGTATCCGGTGCACCGGCTTGACAGGCCGACGTCGGGGGTGCTGCTGTTTGCCCTGACACCGGAAGCGGCGGCCCAAACAGCACACCTGTTTTGCAGCGGTGCGGTTGTCAAAAAATATATCGCAGTTGTGCGGGGCTACATCGACGAGGACGGTACCATCGATCATCCGCTGGCGGAAGTGAGGGACAGACGTATTAATCGTGGTGACGATGTGGAGCCGCAGAAGGCATATCCCGCCACGACCGACTATAAACGCCTGGCAACAATAGAGCTTCCCTATGCGGTTGACCGGTATCCGACCAGCCGGTATTCGCTGGCAGCACTGTGGCCCAAGACCGGACGCCGGCACCAGTTACGCCGGCACCTGAAACATATCGCCCATCCCATTATCGGTGATACGACCTACGGCAAGGCAGCACATAACCTGCTTTTCAAGCAGCAGTTCAATTGTTCGGGGCTGCTGCTCACTGCGGTTGAGCTGGCTTTCAGGCATCCCCTGACCGGTGAGGACCTTGTGATTGCGGCCCCCTGCAGCGCTGCGGTTGCCGCACTGCTTAAAAAATTCGGGTGGGATGATTTTATGCAACAAACCGTGACCGGCTGACACGTCCGGCGGTCATACAATGGAGGTACATGTGGGCTGGTTTCTTTCATTGCTCGCGGCAAGCGGGGCGACCATAGGTGTTCTGCTGATCAGTATTCCTTTTTTTGCCGTGCTGTATGCGGCTGTTTTCGGATTTCTGCTGGAACCTCTGCAGAAAAGAAACCCGCAGTTTGCGGTGTTTGTACAGCAGCTTACGGTGTATGTTTCTTCAGATTTTGCGGGCATTTTTGCAGGTGCTTTGATTTTAAAGAAAACAGGCCATGTTCCATTGGTGCCGTTTCTGTTTGCGCTGGTTCTTTTTTCCAGTATCGTTTACTACCGCCATGGGCCTTCGGATGAAAGCGCAGAAGAGGAAGGTCTCTCCAGAAATCAGAAAGCCGCAAATATGCTGGGCGCAGCAGTGGCGATTATCTGTGTTTTTATAATAACTATTGCATGGTAACTCCCCTTTAGATGCTCCCTTCACTATCCATTTGACATCCCCTGTGCCGGAGCGATACAATTGTACCGCTGAACAATACAATGAGGGATGCAGGGATGAAACGTAATGCAGTGGCAGGATGCATTCCGGGACACCCGCAGATGTATAATAATTTTTTTGGGAGGTGCAGTATGAAGAAACTTGGAATGTTTTTAGTCTGTTGTGTAATGCTGTGGTCCTGCGATATAGACATGGTTAAGGAGAGTAACACAGAGACCCTTACAGCAGCCGACTCCTTTTCGCAGCTTCATGTTACCAACATGGCCGGGGTGATTGACATTAATACGGTTGAGAAATCCGACAACTCAAGCGAGGTCATGGTCACGGTGGAAAAATTTGCCTGGGGCATTACCAGTGCCGCTGCCCGCGCCGCCCTGGAACAAATAGACGTTGAGGCGGAACTGGACAATAATACCTATACCGTTACCGTATATACGCCGTGGGACGAGGGGAACTATGACGGTGGTTTTACCGGCGGAGTGAACCTGACCTTTAATACTATGACCAAAAAGAAGGTCAACATTGAAACCAAAGCCGGGGTGGTTACCTGTGATACCATTACCGGCGGCTACATTCAGACGGCTGCCGGAACGGTGACCGTTGAGAAGGCCGAAGGCGACCTGACCGTTTTATCGGCCGCAGGAACCATAAACGTCAATGATTTTGCCGGTGAGCGTTTCGACCTTGCAGCAACGGCCGGAAGCATCGGCATTGATGTAACCGGAAGCGGTGAGGTGAACGGGTCGGCTGAAACAACGGCGGGTGCAATCAGCCTGGGTCTTTCAAAAGAGCGCTCCTGTATTGTGGATTTGGTTACCGAGGTCGGTACGGTGAATATCGACGGAATCCAGGATTATGATCTGGACACGGGGCTGCCCGGCACAAGCGCAACATTCACTCTCAACGAAGGTGACGGCTGGGTGAGTGCCGAGACGACGGTCGGGGCAGTCAGCGCAACGGTCAAGTAAACGCAATAAAAGAAAAGATGGACATACTTTGATGGCAGAAAGGAGCCGCTATGAAAACCAGCAGTGTTTCGGCCGCATTCACAACAGAGAAGGTTGCGGAAACCCGTGACTTTTACGTGAAACACCTCGGTGCCAGGGTTACCTTTGACTGCGGCTGGTATGTGAGCCTTGACTTCGGGCAAGGGGCCGGCAGTCTGCAATTCATGTCGCCCCAGCAGCCGGAGCACACATTGGCACATCCGGCCGGGCTGATATACAATATTTGTGTGACGGACGTAGATCATGAATATGCGAGGCTCACCGAGGCGGGACTGGCAGTGATTGTGCCCCTTGAGGATCACCCGTGGGGCGACCGGGGCTTTGCGATTCAGGACCCGAACGAAATAGTGCTCTATCTCTACACCGAAAAGGAACCAAGCGAAGAATTCAAACAGTATTATGTGGATTGAGGCGGTCGACAACAGACACCTTTGAATGCAGACAACGGCCCGACACGTTTATACGGTAAGGAAGGGTACCAAGTGAAAGGAGCAAGAGGATGAAACGGATCAGTATAAGATATTTTGCAATGTTTAGTATGATTGTGACAGTGATGAGCTTTGCGGTTTTTACCGGAACGGCCTGGGCCGGGGAAGACTTTACCGTTGCTATCAGCTCAATCACGACTGCCGCAACAGACGCGGAAGACCCGGGGTCGTGTCCGGCTGCAATGCTGCTGGAAGATGACCCGGAATCTCTCGACCTGCTGCGCCAATACCGGGACGAGCAATTGATGCAAAGCCAAACGGGGAGGGCCATTGTTACGGCATACTATACAGTCGGCCCTGCAATGTGCGCTCTGATGGAAAGCAATCCCGGTATGGAAGAGATAGGCGGCGTAATCATCGATCAGGCCGTGCTTCTTGTCGGCAGTGAGGGCCTGTCGGATTACCTGGACTGTATCGGCGATGTGCTGGGTGAAATCAGTGACTGCAGCGGTTTTGATTTCGGCTGTGTTGTTGACGTGCTGGCTAAAGTTTTCGACTGTTTCTAGAGAGGCTGCCGGATAACGCCCATCTCCTGCGTTGCGCTCGCCCTTTGTCACTGCGACGTACTGATAGTCCCAAATTAAGCAAAGAATTCTACTGTGGCTTTCGCAATACCTGAATCTGTTTGCTGTACTCCCTTTAGCCTCATCAACGTACTGCTGAGTACGATTCTTCGGCTTACGGTCCGTGCAGCCAGCATCTCCAAGCATTGCGATACCCTCGCTACGAATCCTTGCTTAACTTGGGACTAAGGCGCCTCATTCCAAAGGGCTTCGCGCGCCTTGTATCTGAATATTCTCCGACAGCCTCCCCAGAGGGTTATGTCAACAGATTCCAAGGAGGCTGCCGGATAACGCCCATCTCCCCCCCCTCTCTCTTTTATGACTGCGGCGCGCACGGCTTTCCTGCGCCGCAGTTCTCATTATTTGCACCCCAGTACTTCTCATGATACAATCCATGGAAAAGGCGGAAAACAGCGGGGTGGTTTGCGCCTCCGACATGAAACTTTTATGGATTTTCAGTGTTTTATAGTATGTAACGTCTAAATCTGTAGTGATCAGATACAGGAGCAATTATCTATTACCGGCATGTATCGGTTTTGTTATGAGCGGAGCATAGTATGTCTAACTTCTTAAAATATCTTGTGTATGCGTTGGTGCTGAGTTTGGGGGCGGTAGGTGCTTTGGGTGCGCCCCGTGTATATGCCGTCGGAGACGCTACCACGGTCTTTCTGGAATGTGATACTGAAAAAGTAACTGCCCTGGAAAATACAACTATCAGGTGCCGGGCTGTTTTTTTGACCGACAACGGAGAGGTGGCCGATACAATAGACGGGGCTGATATAGAAAGTGCGTCTTTCACGGTTACCTCGTCCGAGTATGCAGACGACATCAGCATTTACGAAGTCAATTATACGCAGGCTGTTTCCGGCCCGGCCCGGGCAAGCGGCGAAAGCCTTGCGATTATCGACCGGGGCTGGAAAGAATTTGCGGTAACCTATTCCGGGGCTGTTGATGAAATCGGTATCGATACCCTCACCGTAAAACTGTCCAAAGGCGACACGCAGTACAGTAAATCGCGGTCAATCACCGTGATTGCCCCAGAGGCCAACTGCTATGTCGTGCGTACCGGCCAGGTATCGATGCCGGATTTGCTCAAGCCCATTCCGGGACCAAATGCCAATAACAATGCCGTCAATACCGCCGGCCAGAATGTGCAGGTGGAGGTGTTTGCCGCCTATACCGGGGACTGGAACACATTTTATTATACCGACAAATTGCCCGAGGACGCGGAGCAGGTGACCCTGAAGGGCGAGGTCGGCTTTAATACGGATATCTACGCTTTTTCCACATCGCTTACCCTGGAACAGGGGTATGCAACAACAACGGTAACAATAGAGGATCTGTACATTCCCCAGTGGCTGCTTTTTACAACGTTGACCCGCGCACGGGCAGGGCATGCCGTCCAGCCGACCCTGGCAAGCCAGCAGAGCGCTTTGAATGCGGTGCTCGGCAGCGGCTTGTCTCTTGTCATGACGGCCGAGGCCGGTGTTACCCGTCGGGACATCGGCGATCGCAGCGGCGATGTCGTCAATGAACAGTTGTATGTCAGCGGCAGCACTGTTTTTCCCCGGGACAATATTGCTGCGGCCGGGGGCATTGTTTCGCAGTATGTAACCGATACCGCCCTGTTTAGACCGGCACGCCTGGAAACAGTGCGCCTGTCCGGCATACCGGTCAACCAGGCATCCGATGTGGGTACAAGTGCTTCAGGCAGCGACGATGCCGCCTCACACGCTTTTTTCGGAGGGTTCAACAGACGTAATATCAGTGCTGATGATATGCGCTCCGCCGTTTCACCGCTGGATGCCTGGTTCCTGGTCGCCGGTTCCGACACCCAGGCAACAAGCTTCAAGACGGACGGGGATTCAATTTTTGCTGCAATTTGCGGATACGACTCCTATGATAACCCGGCCCCGTTCGACACTGTCGCCTCGGCAGGCAAAGGTTTTACCCTGGGGATGGGCAGCTCCGACCCTGATACCGGATATCATTTTGTCGATCTTTCCACCGGAACCATCACCGGCGGCACTGCACCCGTTATAAAGCAGTCTGAAAACCATCAATGCTTCCTGCCGCTGCTGATTACCCAGACCTACGGCGGAGCGGTTACAGATGTCTATATTGCTTCGGATTCATATACAGGTTCGATCTCCAGTGCGTATGAAACCATTGATTCCGGTAATGGCATGACGTTCCGGTTTCAGGACTATTTCGATTATATCAGCATGACAAAAAGCTTTAACGGCCTGCAGGCCGGTGAGGCCGGGGAATTTGAAGCACGTGCGGTTGACGGCAAGGACATTACCCTGCGCATGGTGGAACAGACCCTGGGAGAAACCGTGCTTATGAACGAAGAGGGCAAAACCGGTGGATTGCAAACCCTGACGATAGATGATAACGAAGAAAAAGAGATTGCAGCCTACAACCGCATTTACCCGGGAGCTGCATTTTTGCTGGCTCAAAACAGCAACGGGGCCGTGGTAAGCTACCCCATTACATTAACAGCGGGCGTGTATCCGGCCGACCCCGGGAAATACCCTCCCCAGTCGATTACCGGTCGGTATGCCGCATCAATAGTGCTTGACCGGGAGGAAAAGCACGACGAGGCCGTAATCGGGCCGCAGAAGTATACGGAGAATGCATCCATACCCTATGCCCTGCCTTTTCTGGTGGTGGACGGCCTGGGCAACTCCTATTCACCGTTTTTGTATGAACTGCTGGGAAACAGTGCCCATCTGGCAAAGCTGGAAGATGCGGAAGTGGATGCAGCGGTATATGTGCCCGCCGCAGGAAGCGCTGCCGCTGATATGCTCTTCCCGGGGGCGTCGGCTAAAATAGACGATAATCAGATTGAGTTGTCTTTCGACCTCAGCCAAATCACCGCGGACCAGGATACAGCCCTTGTGCGCCTGACAGGCGGCAGTACCTCAGGGGAGATGACGGTCGACCTGAAGGCTCTCACCTCCCTGAAGATCGAGACACAGTTTGTGCCGGTGCCGGGAGTTGACGACACCCCGCTGCTGGTGTATGCGGCCGATCAGGACGGGAAGAGGGTTGTTCCGGTTACCCAGACCTATGTCGGGTCCGCCCAACCGGGTATCGAGGTTGATATTACTGTTGACGAAGATGAAGGCAGTACATCGGAAACCGTTATAACGCTTGATTCCGAGAATCCGCATGACAAGCTGTATGTCAACCCTGTCGACGGCGTCTGTTTGTTTTCAATAGATTTTGAATCCGATTATGGTGACGAGACGCTTCTATTTGACGGGTGTGATCTGCCTTCGCCTCCCCAGGTCGGCGACATTGAACCGATTGCCTGCGGTTTTATTATTACCATAACCGACGATAAGCAGGTTGACGGTGCGGCCACCCGGGTAACGGTTCTCAGTCCGGACGGGGAAGACCTGTCAAGCACCCTGCGCCTTGTTGCCGTCGATAATAAAACCAGTTCTACGGTGACGGTCACAAGTGAATATCTGGAAGCTGGAAACTACACGGTTATTACTACTGCTGTCGATGCAGTCGGGAATGAGTCGGACGAGATTACCCGGATAGTGGCCATTGAAGGCTGCGGGGGCAAGCGGTGCGAATCGGTTGACCCTGTCTATGGTCTCAAGGGAGAAACTCTTGATGTGACGGTCAGGTACCAGTTGGCCGATTTTAACGAGGGCCTGGTCGATGTCACTTTCTCGTGTTCGGGGGTGACCGTTAACAGCGTATCCGTCCTTTCGCAGACAGAACTGGTAGTCAATGTTACGATTGCCGACGATATAACCGCCAATGAAGACTGTATGCTTACCATTACCACCGGGTCTGAGCAGTTTTCGGACTGCGAGTTCCAGGTCCTGGTCGGCGAAGGCTACTGCTCGGTCTCACCCCAGGTTGTCACTGAGCGCGAAACAACCGACATCACTCTTTCAGGCTTCAATACGGCATGGGACAACGGCACTGAGGTCGACTTTTCCTGTTTTTCCATCAAGGTAAATTCGGTAACCGCCCTGGATGCCGAAACCCTGGTGGTTAATGTTACGGTCGGCGACTTTGATGATCAAACCGTTTGTACGGTTGTCGTGGATGATTTGGAGTGCGGGATTCTTGATATTGCCAGTGTTCCGGGCAATGTATGCGAGCCCGAGCGAATCATACCCAGCGAAGTGCGCTCTTTTATGTTTTTGCCCCAGGTGCGGTTTATCACCATTATCGGCAGCGAAGAGTGCAACTACACCACCGACAGTACCATTGAGTTCGACACCGACGATATTACCGTACTGTTCAAGTTTGCTTTCGGCCTGAACAGAATTTACGCTTTTGTTTTCGTGCGGGGCGGGGCCGAGCCGGGTATTTATGATGTGTCGATTAATGGGTCGCCGCCGATACCTTTCACCATTAAATAGCTTGGGGTGAGACTGTCGTAAAAAGCCCATCTTCGGCGTTATGCGAGTTGTTCGTCGCTGCAACGTATAACCAACATACGCTTCACTCCTCACAACTACGCATGCCTTGAATCTGAGCCTTTTACGACAGTCTCAGCCGTAGCAGAAAGCTGTGCTTACATTGGGACTATAGTGTCTCATTCCTCAAGTTGTCGCACGCCTTGAATCCAAACATTTTCCAGCCGCCTCCCGGGTGTGGAATTTCAACACAAGATTCTCAGAAATTGGTGAAAACGATCGTCTTCTGTTTTGTGCGCATCCCCCTGCAAATCCCACCCGTTACAGCAAAAATAAGAGCCTCAATGGTTTTTGTTCAATCTGACCGGGTTTTTGCAAAACTTGACCCTGATGTGTATTTGATGGTAAAAGGGTAGTGTTACCATGCGGGGGCACAGGGGCATACTACAAGGACTATAATGGGTTCAGAAAGCAAAAAACTGTCGGTTCAGTACGCTGAAGCCCTTTTCAACACCATCGATGAAGGTGTTTTTCTGCTTGACGAAAAAGGGGTTTTCACGCAAATAAATCCAGCCTTTTCCGGTATTCTGGGCTATGAGGAGCAGGATATTATCGGCAGGCCCTATTCTGATATCCATACCGACCTGTCCCGGGTTTCCGATGATCTCAGGGATAAAATAGCCGGATATGACCGTTTCTACTTCAATCTCGCCGAGAAAAAGCCCATGCATTTCGATTTGAAGCATAAGGACGGTACGCTGGTAGCCGTTCGCCTGCGCGCTGTTCTTTTTCGAGATGATGCCTCGACAGTGTGGGGGGGCATGGGCATTATCAGGAAGGTTCTGGAGCCGGACAAAGTGCGCGTTCCCGGCAGCGACGACATAACCATCTGGGAGATGGAACAGAACTACAAAAGCATCCTCAAGAATTCCGGCGATGCAATCTTCATCATTGATTTGAACGGCAGGGTTGCCACGGTTAATGATGCCGCCGTTCGGCTGCTTGCATTTGATTCCGAGGACGAATGCATCGGAAAGCATGTTATGGAAATGGGGCCCCTCGAAGGCACTTTTACCTGTACCACCGGTGAAAAGATTACCATCGGTGAAGACTTTCAGGCCCGGCAAATTGAAAACGTCAACAAAATGTTCAGTGACGGGCACTCACGCTGCCGTTTGTATTGCTTTAAAAAAGGCGGGGTGGTTATCCCGATTGAGGCCACTCTTTCTCTCCTGAGTAACATGCAGGGAGAGCCGCGAGGCTCGATCTGTATCTGCCGTGATATAACCCACGGTATGCAAATGGAGGAAGCGATTCGCCATTCGCAAAAGATGGAAACGGTCGGAACCCTGGCCGGGGGCGTGGCCCATAATTTTAACAATATTCTAAGCGTCATAGTGGGCTTTACCGAAATGACCTATGACGAAGTTCCCGAGGGTGAGAGTGCCCGTGATTTCCTGCAGGAGGTCATGATTGCCTGCGGGCGCGGCAAGGACCTGGTTGATCAGTTGCTGCTTTTCAGCCGCAAAGAGGAAGGCCGCATGGAATTGCTGCACATGACGGAGGTTGTCGAGGAAACCCTGAGAGTGGCCCGCTATACGATTCCGACAAATATTTCCATTAAGCAGTCCCTGGAGTGTTCCGGTGATACGGTGCATGGGGACGCTTCCCAGTTGGGACAGATGGTTTTGAACTTCTGCCTCAACGCCTATCAGGCCATTTCCGCCCCGAACGGCGATATTAACGTGCAACTGGAAAATGCAGAAGTAACAGGCGAAGAGGCCGCACATCCCGGCCGGGAGTGTACACCCGGAACATTTGTGCGCCTGACCATCAGCGATACGGGTGACGGCATGGGGCCTGACGTTCTCGACAGGGTCTTTGAGCCGTTTTTTACGACCAAGGGATTGGCGTCAAACGCCGGTCTGGGCCTTTCGATTACCGATACGATCGTCAAGAACCATAAAGGGTTTATCACGGTTGAAAGTGAGCCGGGTTTGGGGACGGCTTTTCATGTTTATCTGCCGGTAGCTTAGGATGCCTGCGGGGGCTGCCGGAAAGCGCCCGTCTTCTGCGTTGCGCTTACCCTTCGTCACTGCGACGTACTGATAGTCCCAGATTAAGCGAAGCATTCTGCTGCGGCTGCCGCAATACCCGGCTCTACCGGCTGTTCTCCCTTTCAACGTACTACAAAGTACGATTCTTCGGCTTACGATCCGAGCAGCCTGTATCTCCGAGTATTTCAACACCCTCGCTACGAATCCTTGCTTAAATTGGGACTATAGCGCCTCACTCCTCACAACTACGCATGCCGTGAATCTGAACCTTTTGCGCCAGTCCCCATGCGCGGCAGGAGAGTATCAGATATTCAGAAAGTTAGTGGAAAACGTCCCGTTTTCTAAGTTGTTCTCCCTCTTCCAGCTCCTACTGAACGACAATCAACTCAATCGCGGGAATCAGTTTCTGCAGGGCCCTTTTTGCGGCAGTCCGCAGCACGGGATGCTCGTCCAGCAGCGACGTTATAGTGGAACTGTTTTGGTAGTACCACGCAGTGAGGATTTGGCCGTATGACGTTGTAATCAGTGCCTGATCGCGTAATGACCTGAGCGTGGCGATACCGGTCGCATCGTTCCCCAGAATGCTTGCCGTGGGGCATCCGCCGGTGCTGTTATCGTATTCTATGGCCCCATAGTCGACGTCGGGAACCGTAAAGGTTTCATTAAATTCAACTTTGCGGCGGCACAACTCAATGGTTTTGTCGTTGGTGGCCGAGCCGGGCCAAACCTGCACGCCCAGGATAAACGGGCTGTCGAGGTTGCCGGCAAAGGTATAGGTGGCCACGCCTTCGTCTATGTAGGTCCAGTAGACATCGTCCTCGCCCATCAGAAAATTCTCGGGAGGTATGTCGAAACCGATATCGGCCCAGTCGAAATCCTCAGGCTGTGATCCGGGCACCAGAGCGGCGATTTCATCATCGGTAACGGTCAGGGTGCAATTGTCGCCGGGTTCGCAGTTTACCGTAACAATGCAGTCGGCATACACGGTATCGTCGCGGTCGGTAGAGCGGTAGCCGTGCTCATATCCCAGTTCAAAGCAGGCATCGGTAATGGCCTTCACCGGACGCATGGTTTCATACTGCCGGGAAGGGGCCATGGGTGGATCGATGGCGCCCGGCAGTTTGCCGGTATCCCCGGAACGCAGCCACTGTTCTACCTCGTTGATCATGGAGTCGATTTCCGATGTTCCTGATGTGCTGTCCATAAATTCACGCATTTCGCTTGAGGCCGGCAGGGTTTGCATAAAGGGTATCATCATGTCGGCGATTTCTTTTTCGTAAAACCCCGGAAACGATTCATCGGTGCCGTCAGCCATGGTCTGCAACTGATCCATTACCTGATCAACCGGGTTTCGTGAGGGGTCGGGCTCCATGTCCCAGAGTACAATCGGGTAGAAGCCGGACGTGACCTCCGACTCAAAATCAAGAGAAACGCCGAACGGCAGCGAAAACGGCAACAGGGCAAAGCTGGTGCTGATGCCGGCCCCGTACTGAACGCCTCTCTGCAGGGTTCTCAGAGAGCCGATGCGAAACAGGGTCTGGCTGGAAGAAACGGCAATGGACACCTGTGAAAGGGGTCCTACCGGCAGCATGGACGTATCGAAGGCATCGATTGACAGCGTTACGCCCATCAGCGAATTCAGATAGCTTTTGCGTACCACCCTGCCGTGGGGGGATTTCAGGGTTCCGTAGAAATAATCAAAGCCGGCATACATGTCAACCGAGGAGTAGTTTGATTTTGCTTTCTGGAGGGCCACGAACAAGCCCTGGGGTGAAAAATAGACCACCCAGGCATAGGTTTCACTCATGGGGTCGTAGGTTTCCGAAAAGCTTCCGTCCCAGCCCATCCACATGGTCCAGCCGTCAAACGTTTCGATTTCGTTAACCGGCGTGCCGAAAGACAGGCTTTGGGCCAGGATGTTTTCAAAGCGTTTTTGCGCGGCGGCGTTCTGCGCAGTATGACCCTGGGGGGTACATACCAGGAAATAGCAGGCAACCAGCATACAGAACATGCCGGGTAAAGCGATTTTTTTATTGGTTAAATACAACATGCAAAAACTCCTTTATGGTAAGCAGTTTTCTGTTTTGTTTGCTTCATGAGTATAGGCAATCCGGGAGGGAGTGTCAATAAGCACGAAAAGGTAAGTATTTACAAGCTGTTTTGCGATGCAGCTACCTGTTTTTACCGGATAGGGAGTATCATTTCAGGGTGAACAATTTTGGAACCCACAGCCAGATTGCGGCGGCACTTACCAGACATACAAGTGCACTGGCGATAATGGCAACGGGCTCGCTGGAAAATTCGGCAATCCAGCCGGCAATGAGCCCGCCGAGGGGCATAAGTCCGAAATGGGTAAGGCTGTAAATGCTCATCACCCTGCCCCGGAGGGCATCGTCTACCTGGGTGTGCAATAAGGCGTTTGCAAGATTCATAACCAGCACAAGAGCGATGCCCAGCAGGAGCATCATAATCATGGCGGGCAGCAGGCCGCGCGCTACGGCAAAAATGAGCAAGAGTACGGGGAACGAAAAAGCCCCGGTTGTCAGCAGTTTGCCCCGGAACGTAAAGCGGCCGAGAGATGCTATGAGCAGTGCGCTCAGCACCGCCCCGGCTCCCCGTGCGGAATGCAGCAGGCCGTTGGTAGTGGCATCGCCTCCAAGAACATTGACGGCCCAGGCAGGCATGAGGGTTGCAATTGCAAATCCGAAAAGTGCGGTAACCGCTACCAGGCACAGGATCGGTAGTATGATTTTATCATGTGCCGCATATCGAATTCCCTCCTTGAGAGAGGTCAGGGCCGACCCCTTCTGGTTGTTCGGCGGCAGGGGTGTCAGTTTCATGAGAAGCAGAGCCCCGATAATCGCCGCAAAAGATATGCCGTTTAAGGCGAAACACCAGGCAGGGCCCGTCAGCATATAGACAAACCCGGCCACAGTCGGCCCGATTACCGCGGACAGGTTAAACAGGGTCGAGTTAAGCGCCACGGCATTGGTTATGTCTTTGCGGTCGACCAGTTCGAACACAAAGGCCTGTCGTGCCGGGGCATCGAAGGCATTGGCAACCCCAAGAAAAAAGGCCAGCACAATAATATGCCAGGGCTGAACCAGACCGGTAAAGGTAAGAGCTGCCAGAATAAAGGCCAGAGCCATCATGGCGGTTTGTGCGGCCAGCAGCAGGGTGCGCCGGTTCATGCGGTCGGCAACAACACCTCCGTACAGCATAAAAAACCACGAGGGCAACCCGAAGGTGAAACCGACATAGCCGAGGTAGGCGGGGGAGTCGGTCAGTTCGAACACCAGAAAGCTTTGGGCCGTCATCTGCATCCAGGTGCCGAAGAGTGAAACGAGCTGGCCGAAAAACCACAGGCGGTAATTGGGGTATCTCAGGGCTGTGAACGTTTGCAGTATATTCATAACAGTCGGGTCAGGATACCTGATGTATGCCGGAAAAGAAATAAAAAAATGTGCGTCTCACGTAAAGATGTGGTACAAAAAAACAGTCGTTTCAGCAAATCGGCAGTGCAAAAATGTATTCAATTCGACACACTGAGGTGAAGAGACATGGACCAATTTAAAACAGACTGGGAACAGCTGTATCGCGACGAATTCATGCCGTGGGACACAAAGCGGCCCGACAGTCATTTAATAGAGGTCGTGCAGAATTTTCCTATCAAGCCGTGCCGGGTGCTTGACGTAGGCTGCGGTACCGGTACCCATGCGATCTGGCTTACCAAGCAGGGATTTGACGTTACTGCAATCGACTACTCCGAAACAGCCTTAAAGCTGGCCCGGGACAAGGCGGATGCCGCACACTGTGATTTCAGGCTGGTTGATGTTATGAAAGAGCCCCTGCCCGGAACCGATTACCGTTTTGTTTTCGACCTCGGCTGCTTTCATGCTTTTGATGAAGCACAGGAGCGTCGTTTGCTGGCAGAGAAGATCTGTGCATGCCTGGAAGAAGGCGGGCTTTGGCTGACGGTGAGCGGCAGTTGCGACGGCCCGGAAATGGGCCCGCCCAGGGTGAGCGCCGCCGATATTGTTACCGCGGCCGAACCCTTTTTCGAGGTTTTGTTTTTGCAGGCCACCGAGCTGGATGAATTGCAGGAAGAAGACCGTGAAGCATTGGGCCTGTCGCCTGCAACCCGGATACGGGCATGGTCCTGTCTGATGCGAAAACGGCCCCCAGAGGCCCTGGAAGAACTGTAAGTTATGAATGTATCGCGAGTACATTTCCAGATACTGTTTTTCCTGGTGTTGTGCGCAGCAGCCTGTGGGGCCGACAACGACGAGCCTGCCATAACCCTGCCAAACCGAGTGGGCCCGGTTCAGCTTACCGAAACCATTACCGGTGTTGCTGCAAACAAGTTCGTCTACCGGATGCACGGCAAGATGATCGGCTCCCAAAGCAGCGCTGTGGGTTACTACGGTGCAGAGGCAAAAAATGCCCTCTATATCAGCCTGTTTGAAAATGAAGACTTTGCCGAGCGGGCCCTGGTGCGTATGGCTGAAAAAATGTCCGTACCGTCAATGGGATTTTCTCCGGCCCGGGCCGAAGGCGAAGGGCCTGCAGCGGTCTACCTGACAGAGGGTATGGGGCTAAAACACTTTTTTTATCGTACCGGTTCCTTTGTTGTCTGGTGGCAGGCTGAGCCGGATATTGCACAGGCAACGTATGACGCGTTGCGCGGAATGTCCTTTGGCGGCCGATAACCACTGACATCTTGGGTGAATATTCCTGCTTGTTCCATAGCAATTTTATATACTATTGTAGCCGCCCCTTGGGTCTGCGCATACTGATACGGTTCAATTGCCGCGACTATGTGTTCGCTGGAACATGAAGAGCATGTATGTAATCTATTGCCCGCACCGCCGAGGCGGCTCTTACCGCATCAGCATTTGCAGAACGTGATGTCCATAGAAAAGAGTGAAATGCTCTAGCTTTTCTCATTCAGAAGGCCGAGTATAAAGGCCAGTGCCCCGGGGGAATCGAAGTTTGTCGGCCCGATGATCTTTTTTCGAACGATCCCCTTTTTGTCGATAATGTATGTTTCGGGAACCCCGGTTACGCCGAATCGTCGCGAGACCGAAAGGTCGTCATCAACCAGGACCGGAAGCTTCAGGTCGCGGGATTTTACAAAATCCATGGCCTGGAGGGTATCGTTTCCATACAAAACGGTCAGAACGACAAAATTTTTTTGCCGGCGTGTTTGTTCATGAAGGCGTTCCAGTGAGGGCATTTCGGATTTGCATGGTTTGCACCAGGGTGCCCAAAAGTTTACGAGAATAACTTTGTTCCGTAAGGTATCGCTGTTCCAGAGTGTGCCCCGCAGTCCTTTTAGTGAAAAGCCGGGAGCGGGGTTTCCTTCTTTCAATACGACCGGTTTTGATGCTTCACAGGAAGCCAGTACCATCAGTAAACAGGTCAATGCCGCCACCTGAAGTCGAATGGGAGACAAAAACCGTGTGCCGTGCGGCCTTTTCCTGTCGCCGTGATGCTTCAGAACATTTTTTTTCGGCTGCATAGACCCTTCTCTCCTGAACAATTCCATCTCGTATCATTTGAGAATACCTTAAAAGGGGCTAAAAAGAAAACAAAATCTTGACAGGGCGATAGTCATGGATATAATAGTCATATATATGACTATTATATCCATGACCAAATGCAGCAGTTGAAAGGGATTGTAACATGTCGGACACTGTAAAAAACTATCAGGATCTGGAAGAGCAGATGCAGATACTGAAGGCGTTTTTCAGCGAGTACTTCAGAAAAACCATGAGTTCGAACGGCCTGGGCGACAAGGCCGATTTCAGCCTGATGGAACTTAAAGCCCTGTCGGCATTCATAGACGTTGAGAGCGACTATACGGTGAGCGAACTCAGCCGGAACGCCCATATCCCGAAATCGAATATGACCTCAATCATCAGTCTGTTGCAGCAGAAAAAAATAGTGAAAAAACGGCGCGATCCCGATGACCAGCGTATTGTTCGGGTAAGCCTGACCGACAGTGGTAAAAAAATTTTTTACCGATTTATGAAAAAGCGCAGTACTGAAATTGAAGCCGTAATCGGCAGGCTCAGCAGGCAGAAACAGAAGGAACTTTTCAGTGCGCTGGAAAAGGCCGCAAACATCCTCAAATCCGTTCAATGAAGTACGAAATGAAAGGAGCAGGCATGAAATACAGACAGATACTTTATACCGTGTTGCTGGGATGCGCACTCAGCGGGTTATTCCCTTTATCTGCCCGGGGTATTGTCCTGACCGGGCATTTCCCGGTGCAGCAGGGTCGTTTCTGGAATTTTACGACCAGCGGCTCGACGGAGCTGTCGACCTGGGCGGTTAATGGTAATTTTATGCAACGAGGCGTGGGTGATGTTTTTGTGCTGATGCAGGATGACGGGCGTTTTTTGTGCCTGCGGAGTGAATGGAAGGGATTGACCGTGTATGGCGAATACGGACCGGAAGGGTATCTGATCCCAGAGAAACCCCTGCTTTTTCTCCCGCGGGAAATGGATATTGATAAGCCCGTTTCCTTTGAGGTAGATATGCGTGTTTATTCCATGCCGCCCGGTGGGGGTACGTTCCGGGAGACAGGCAAAAGAAAACGCGGGGTAACCTTTCGACTAAAAAGCATCGAGGATATGACGGTCGGTTCCAGGAGTGTCAGAAACTGCGTTGTTCTTGAAAAGACGGTTCGTGAAGAAGGAGTAGAACGGGTTGAAACCCTGTGGCTGGTGCCGACGATGGGGCCGCTCAAGCGGTCTGTAAAGACAAACGCTCATGAAACCGTGTATACACTGTCGTCATATGCCGGACCAGGCATCCGGAGACCGCAACGATTTGACGTTGAAGCATTTTTTCCGCTACGGCCCGGTTCAATCTGGACGTATACGGCGCACGACGGAAAAACCTGTACCATATCTACTCAGGACAACGTCACTGTCGACGGACTGGAGACAACGCCGTATGTGGTTTCTATTCCCAAGACCCTTAACCCAAATGATGCCTTTTATTATGCGCATACACCGGAAGGTCTTGTGCTGCCCCAGATTTACCGGTCGGCAATGCAGGGATGCACCGTTTTTTACCACCCCTACTCTCCGGTTACCGTGCTGCCGAAGAGCCTTGTTCTGGGAGAGAGGTATTCCTCCACATCATATCCGAAGATATGCCGGTGGCCCAGCAGGACGCCATCGCTTGATTATTTTCCGGAAATGCAGTATGTAAGCATTCCGGTAGTGATAGAAGATGTAACCGTACCGGCTGGAATCTTCAAAGACTGCCTCAAAATAGCTCTTTTTTCAATATCGCGCTCATTCAATTTTAAGATGGAAAAAATCCGGACAGGCTATATATGGCTGTCTAAAGACAAGGGAATGGTAAAGCAGGAGTTGATACAGGTGCGTAACTATTTTTTGCCGCAGCGCATACATGAAATTTCAGGCGTGAACATATGGGATCTGGCAAAACTGGAACTGCCAAAGCCCGATAATGGTTAGGCCATGACCTGATTGATTTTACGCAGAAAAAGCTGCATAGAAAAACAGGTCAGTCGGCCACATACACCAGATTCTTGCCGTCCTGTTTCGCCTGGTACAGAAGGGCATCGGCTTTCTGTACGATGGAGTCCAGCGTGGAGCCGTGGTCCGGAAATTCTGAAATCCCAATGGATATGGTAACTCGAATATCGGTACCTTCGTGGGTGAACCGGTGGTCGGCAATGGCCCGGCGGAGCCGTTCAGCCGGATAGAACGCTTCATAGCGGGCGGTTTCCGGCATGAAGGTGACAAACTCTTCACCACCGTAACGAGCCGATATATCAAACTGACGTGTGGCTTGCTTTATCAGCTTCCCGACTTCCTGCAGTACATATGACCCGGCAAGGTGCCCGTAAGTATCATTCACGTTTTTGAAATTATCAAGGTCCATCATCAGCAGGGATATGCTTTTATGGTCGCTGCGGGCGGTCTCCAGCTCCCAGTTCAGTGCGGCGGTAAAGGATTCATAGGTCAGTAAGCCTGTCAGGTCGTCATATTTGATTTTACGCTGGATGTCTGCGTGAAACCTGGAGTCGATTTCATCCTGCAACTCGAACTTCAAAATGGTGTCACCGATTTGAATCTTGTCGCCGTTTTCAAGCAAATAGTCCTGTATTTTTTTTCCATTAACATGCACATGGTTCGTGCTGCCGAGATCTACCAGGTAGAAGAGTTTCAGATTCCTGTCCGCCTTATAGACGGTATCAATCTTAGCATGAATCCGGGAAGTGCGTTTGTCCTTCAGGATAATGTCGGCATCGGTTGAGCGGCCGATGGATATGCTGTTGCGCCGAATGGGGAAATGCTTGCCGATGTCGTTGCCCTGAACGATAACCAGAGAAGCGGCGGTTTTCTGAAGCCGTTCGTAGTCGGAACCGGTGGAGACGACGGTTGCATCATCATGTGTAAAGGTATGGGTGGTCATGCCGGCGCCTGTTTGGAAAATAGTGA
>JANQGV010000241.1 GCA_028282925.1 Thermodesulfobacteriota bacterium | reverse complement strand
ACATGAAACCCGAGCTTTTCGAGGCTGGGAAGCATCCCGGCTTTTTCCAGGTAGCCGGTTACAACGGTCGAACCGGGAGCAAGGCTGGTTTTAACCCAGGGCCGGCTTGCCAGCCCGGCTTCGACCGCTTTTTTGGCCAGCAAGCCGGCTGCCAGCATAACCGAAGGGTTGCTGGTATTGGTGCAACTGGTGATAGAGGCGATCACAACGCTGCCATGGGTAAGTCCGGCCGTGGTGCCGTCCGGGCAGGTAATCTCGACTGATGTTTCTGTTTGTCCGTTGCCGAGTCCGAGTCCGCGCTCTTCCTGGGGTGTTTGCAGGCTTTTCTGCCAAGTGGCCTGCATGTCGGCCAGCGTGATGCGGTCCTGGGGGCGGCTGGGCCCGGCAAGGCACGGTTCGACTGTCGACATGTCAAGGGTGAGCGTTTCCTGGAAGAGAGGGGGCGGTGTGTCGTCGGTCCGGAACAGGCCCTGGGCCCGGCAGTAATGTTCCGCCAAGTCAACCACGGAATCGGGACGCCCGGTGTCTTTCAGAAAGGCGATGGTACCGGCATCCACCGGGAAAAATCCCATGGTTGCGCCGTATTCGGGGGCCATGTTGGCAACGGTTGTGCGGTCGGGAACCGATAATTGCGAGAGCCCTGAGCCGTAGAATTCAATAAATTTGCCGACAACGCCTTGTTTGCGAAGACATTCGGTTATGGTCAAGACAAGGTCGGTGGCTGTTGCCCCTTCCGGGAGTTCGCCGGTCAGTTCCAGGCCCACTACCGGCGGGGCCAGCATATACAAGGGTCGGCCCAGCATGACCGCTTCGGCCTCAATGCCGCCTACGCCCCAGCCTGCAACACCGAGCCCGTTGATCATGGTGGTGTGAGAATCGGTTCCCACCAGCGAATCGGGGAAAGCATAGGTTTTACCGCCGATTGTGCGGGTTTGGACCAGTGTTGCCAGGTATTCCAGATTTACCTGGTGGCAAATGCCCCGGGCGGGCGGAATGACCCGGAAGTTTTTGAAAGCCCGCTGGCCCCATTTTAAAAAGGCATAGCGTTCGTTGTTGCGTTCAAACTCAAGGGCCGTATTTTTTTGAAGTGCCTCGGGCGTACCGGCGTAATCGATCTGAACGCTGTGGTCTATGACCAGGTCAACCGGTATTTCCGGGTTGATCCGGGCGGGGTCACCGCCGAGGCGGGCCATGGCGCTGCGCATGGCTGCCAGGTCGACAACACAGGGCACCCCGGTAAAGTCCTGCAAAAGCACCCGGGCAGGTTTGTATGGAATATCAATATGCTGGGGCGATTCGGGGTTGTATGCGGCCAGTTTTTCGATATCCTCACGGGATATATCGTATCCGTTTTCGTTGCGTAGAATCGATTCCAGCAGTATTTTAATGGAAAAGGGCAGCTTTGAAAGGGTGGTAAGCCCTGCTTCTTCCAGAGCGCCGAGGCGGAAGTAGGAGAAGGTGCCGTATGTGGTTTGCAGTTCTGAATAGGCACCCAATGAGTTTGTAACAGTTTGAAATTGCATTTTATTTTATCTTTCTGGGCCGAAATTCCTGCATTGTATCTGATTTGCCGTGCGTACTTCTGAGGAGATTATCGGCCTGTTTATTCTTTTAAAAAAGTATTTGGAAGCTTTAAATAATAAAATGCCACACTGTTTTTGTCAAGATTGCTTAGGGGGTACAAACGTTTTTTTGTTGCCACGGGCATAAAGATATGCCTATTATTTAGAGTTACAGGATGGGGCCTTATTGACCGGGGTGATACAAAGCGACAATTACAGAAAGGAGAAACTATGGAAATGAACCAAGATATTGCCGCAATAACCGATCTGATCCTGAAAGCAAAAGAGAAGGCTCGTAAAGAGACCAGCAACGAACCGGAGCCTGGTTTGACCCAGGAAGTCGACTGGCCGATTCAGTGTACCGTGGGTCCCGGCCTTGAGGGCGCAATAGCAAGCGAAACGAAAATAGGATATGTAAACGGTGCCAAAGGCTGGCTGATTTATCGCGGATATGACATTTTCGACCTGTGCGCTTATTCGACCTTTGAAGAGGTTACCTTCCTGTTGCTGTACGGCTCGCTGCCGGGCAAGGCCGAACTCGCAGAGTTCAAGCAGGAACTGGTGAGCCATCGAACGCTGAACAAGACGCTGCGCCTGATTATGGGGTTTCCGCTGGAAGAGATGAATGCCATGAGCGCCCTGCGCCTGGGAGCCAACTCCATGCGCCATGAGTTTACCTACATGGATCAGGAGGAAGGGCGCCCTTCAACATCCGATGCAATCGGGGCGGATGAGGACTCGATTCCCATGGAAACCAAGCCCATGGGTGAAGAGCATGCCATTTACGAGTTCAAGCGCAAAGCCGAGAAGAAACGAAAAGCAAAAACCAAGGAGCAGCAGCAGCTTGAAGATGCCTGCGGCCGCGATGCGGTGTACCACCTGATATCGGGTGTGGCAACCATTACCGCCGCCATTGCCAGGGTACACCAGGGAAAAATGCCCATCGATCCTGATCCTGAATTGAGCCATGCCGGTAATTTCCTTTACATGATGACCGGAAAACGGCCCACACCGGTGGAAGAGCGCATTATGGACATTGCCCTGATCCTGCACGCCGACCACGGTATGAACGCCAGCACCTTTGCCTCAATGGTGGTTGCTTCAACGCTGTCGGATATCTATTTCTCGGTCGGGGCCGGTATCGGTGCCCTTTCCGGCCCGCTGCACGGCGGTGCCAATGAAGAAGTGGTGCGGATGCTGCATGCAATCGGCAGTCCTGATAAGGTGAAAGCATGGATGGAAAAAACCGCTAAAAGCAAAGGCAAGGTTTCCGGATTCGGGCATCGTGTGTACAAGGCCTATGATCCCCGGGCCAGAATCCTGGGGCCCCTGGCCAAGTTTGTGGTAAAGGGTAATCCCGAGGCTGAAAACCTGTACCAGACCGCCCGGGTTTTGGAGCAGGAGGTTACCGCAACAATCGGGGCCAAGAAGAACATTTTCCCCAATGTGGACTTCTATTCGGGCATCGTGTACAGCTGCATGGGCATCGCCCCGGAGATTTTTACTCCAATATTCGCCGTATCGCGTGTTTCGGGCTGGACCGCCCGGGTGTTTGAATACCTGCAAAACAACCGGATTTTCCGTCCGCGCGCCATGTATACCGGCGAGTTCAACAAGGACTATACGCCGCTGGACAAGCGTTGAAACAGGGCAGTATGAGGTTGTTATTGCTATGTATACAAGGGCCTTCTGTCTGAGAAGGCCCTTTTTTTGTTGATTGCATATATCCGGAGGGACGGCGGATGGGAAACTGGAGTTGCCTGTATCACTGGATGGAGTTTCAAACAAAATCCGATGCTCTAGCGGTCTACAAAAGGCTGGAACATACCGAAGAATTTTTTAAGGATTTTGATGCTGCGGCGACTGATTCGTGGGCCGTGCGTTTCGGCTTCCTCAATGATATGACGCTTCAACTCGTTTCTTCGCAAAAGTGGGGCCTGTCCCATGAGCTGTCATGGTGGGCATGCGAGGCCGTGCCCGACCGCCCCGTAACCATTGTGCAGTCCGGTATCGATAGTCGGGAGCATTATAGTGTTCATGGGTCGCCAAGAACCGTACTGCCGGTATATGACCGGCTCTGCTTCATTGACTGGCAGCCCGGCAGGGAATTCGAAAATGCTGCGGGCCGGTCGCCGCACCTGTTTGAGCTTGAAGATTCAATACAATTCGGGCTTGCCCATTTTAACGATTCGGACTTGGCAGGTATCGGGTCCGGCGCTGCATGTATCAGGCGTATTGTTGAGGAGTTTAAAACACAGCGCAGTGAGGATGAGAAACGGGTTGCGTTCGGTCGCACCACCCCGACCGGGGTGCTGTTCTTCGGAGATCTTTACCTTGAAAGCGACGGCTTTGTTTTCGAAACCACCGGCTGCTATAACCGCTTGCATGAAATACGGCAGCTCGGTCCCTACCAAACACCGCTTGACGACGAACCCGAGCCGCTTCTGCTTCCTGAGTCATAGCCGCTTTCGGTCGTATGTGCCGGTGGGCAGACGATAGGTCGTGATTGTAAAATTATATGATCCGTATTGATAACTATATGATTGATAATGTGATCCGGTTGAGACAGGAATGATGGTGTAGAAACGTCCAGGGGCAGTTTCCGGATAGCACTGCATTGCAGCCACCAATACACATCATGACCTGTATTCAATAACGCAAGGAGTATCAATATGAAAGGGGTAACCATAGAATATGCAGTTTCACCCAGAGACACGGAGGATCTGGACGCGCTTCTCTGGCGCGTCCTCTGGGAACCGCTCGGTCTGCCACGGAATGTTCGTCAAGGGTTCGCAATTGACGGAGAGTCGCTGGAGCTGGTCGCCAGGGAGAATGGTCGGGTAATTGGTGGAACAGTCGCCGTCTGGACGGGGGACAACGAGGTTGAGGTGCGGCACCTGGTGGTTGAGCCGGGAGCACAAAACCGGGGAATCGGCCGAAGACTCGTGGAAAGTGTGATGGACACTACCGGGCCAAAGGGCTGCCGGAGGGTCCACACGATCGCACGCAATACCTCCATCGGTTTTTTCAAGAATATCGGTTTCAAGACCCTGCCGGATACTGCGCCTGAACACCCTGCCTTCAAGCAATACGGTATTTTTTTTGTGCTGATGGACAGAATTGTCGAAGCACCCGGGGGGCGATGATGGGAGCCGGGATCGTCGGTTCGTCACGTTTCTTGCAACGGGAGGCACAGGTAGTGCAACTTCGGGACAGGTGCATGTTTCCCTAATGTCTCAGCTAGAAGTAATACCAGATTGTTTTGTAGTCTTCGATGTTTTCGCCCCGCTGTTCAAGTTCCTTCAGATAGTCGTAAATCGAAACATCATAGTCGATAAAGGTTTCGGCCAGGGACAGCTTTTTCTCCCAGGGATGGAACTCATAGGCCCGGCTTCCGTTGGGCAGGATTGATATCAGGGTGTGGTGCTGCTGGGCCCGCACATAGTTCTTGCCGAGCTTAGGCACATTGTAGACCGGTTCGTCGGTGCGGACAAGGCCGGGGGCCAGGCGGGCCTCTTCTTTGACCTCCTGCTGAAGCCGGGCCATGGGAACCCGGTAGCTTCTGGTCTCTTCCTTGCCTTTGGTGTTGAAGGTGTAGTAGGGATCGACACCGATCAGGCGCAGGAGCCTGCGCAGGGTGGTCAACTCATATTTGCGGCTGTTTTCGATGGTGAAAACGGTCTGATTGTAGACCGACATACCCCGGCGTTTGAATTGCTGCACCGCCTGCATGGCCTCGGGGGTGATTTCATAGGTGTGCTCGAAATGGGTCACCAGCACGATTTCACGTCGTCCGGGCTCATGATACCGGGCAATGAGGTCGGCCAGGTCGTCGGTGACACGCTGGGGCATAACCACCGGGGTGCGTGAGCCGATGCGGATGCGCTCAACATGCTCGATTTTCGCCAAACGCGACAGGACGTATTCTATCTGCTCGTTCTGCATGACCAGCGGGTCGCCGCCGGTTACCAGAATTTCAATAAGGCCCGGGCGTTCGGCGATCCAGTCGATGGCCGCGTCGATTTTTTCACGGGGGGCCATGGCTTCCGGTATGAGCACATCGTCTATCTCCCAGTTACGCTGGCAGTAGACGCACACCTGGCTGCAGGTGTTGTAGGGTTTGAGGATAGCAATGTTTGGATATCTGCGGGTAATAAGATCGATGGGGGAGGTGTCGTGTTCCATCATGAAGTCAAAAGAGTGCATGCAGTCGTCACCGGCCTTTTGACTCATGGCATCTACATAATTGATGGGCGGAATCACCTGAGCCCGCACGGCATGATCATGGTTCCGATGGGGTTCATAGTCCATCAGCGAGGCGTAGAAGGGCGTTATGCCGAACGGTAGTTTGGCTTTTTTGGCCGCCGCTATGGCCTGCTGCTCGCCGTCTGTCAGCTGCACGAGCTTGCCGAGCCGGTCGGCATCGCGGATGACATGTTTCAGTTGCCATTCATAATCGTTCCAGTCGGCCTCGGAAGCGTTGAAGTGGCTGAGTATCCGGTCGCGGTTTTCCCGGCGAATCTCCCGGACAGCATCAGCAAGGCCGGATTTGTAGCGCTTTGTATAAGCATTTGTACGGCCTGCCATTTCATCGAGCTGGTCGGAGCGCACTACGGCGGCTTCCCGCCCTTCCATATCCATGAACTTGGGATATGAATCCTGGTCGTAAATATGGCTTTCGCCTTTCATGCCCCTGAACAGGTGCAGCATCTCTTCAAAAAAGCCGTCGTTTAAATCATCGGGGAGTTCGTCATACTGTTCATTTGCAAGCAGCCACAGCAGCCGCAGCAGGCTGTAGTTGACAACCCGCTCACCCCTGATGGATATGATCCTTCTAAAGGCCAGCAGGCAACTGGTCTGCAAGGCCCATTCCAGGGGCTGGATTTTGCTTTTATCGGTGTTGAGTACCTGGACCAGTTCGTCCAGGTAGCTTGAAATGAAAAAACGGGCCATTTTTACGTTTTTTGATTCACGCAATAACGACCTGAACGTCGGATAGATAGCAAACATGCGGTCAATATAGCTCTTGTCAAACATTTAGGCCTCCGTTCTTTTGTATGCCGAACCCCGTGCAGAGCTTCAGATGAAATGAAAGACTGGGGGAACTATTGCTGAATATATAAGAATTGTTCAAAAATACATCAAAGATTAATACATAATCATAACATGTTTTTTATTCGTGCCAAGCACATTTTTTTTGTGGGAAGGGAAGAAATGCAAAATATGCCAATATGTGCATTTTTAATGTTTAAAATTTAATAATATTAATTAAATTTTTATTATTTTGTTTTTTTCAGGTGAGTCCTGCTCCTCTGGAGTTTCCTTTATTTCCAGGGTTTCAAGCCCGTTATTGATGCAGGCATAGGCGTAGCTGCCGCGGCGAAGGGGCCCCGGATTGATGATTCTGGTGGTGCCTATGGTATCGATTCCCCGGCCTTCGTGAATGTGGCCGGTAAAGCAGACCAGGGGCCGGTACTGCTCTATGAATCGGCGTACCGATGTGCTGCCTACGTGCTCGCCGGTAAAGGCCAGATCATTCAGGGTATCGCG
>JANQGV010000231.1 GCA_028282925.1 Thermodesulfobacteriota bacterium | reverse complement strand
TCGGTATTTCGGGATTATTATTATATGGTATTTGCATTCCCAGCGGACATGCGATAAGCTTTTCCAATCATGCATAGGTTCTACCTCCTTCCCCTCTGCGGGGATTTCCCTGAGGTAGAGCCTATTTTACTTTTTTCTCCCCGAATCGCTAAAAGCTTTTCGGGTCGCACGGCCAGAGGCCGTGGGTTTAGAAAATAAACTAATAGCCGGTCGGGGTTCAGCGCCAAAATCCATGAGTTTATAGAATTCACTTAAAAACATTGTGGTGAATCAAAATACTTGATATGTTTCTAACCAACGCCGGAAGCGATACTCAACATGACACCCGCTATATAAATCAATCGGCCTGAGAATAACAACATGAAAAACCTTCTCGTCATTTCCTCCAGCTTCCCTCCCGATGCAAGCATTGCGGCCAAAAGACCGTATAAACTTGTTCAGAACATATCAAAACTGGGGTGGAATCCTCATGTGCTGTGCCTTGAGCCTTCCTGCTATCATGAAACGGATGTGGAACTGGGAAAAGACATCTTTCACTCAGTGCCGGTCACACAGGTCTCCTGCAAAAGCCCCTGGAGTCATGCAAAACTCTGGCGTGAAAAATACTCCCGTGGCGTTTCTTCGCACCTGGCAAGACTCACATCCGCCGGTGCTAAAGCTTCCCAGCCGTATATCCCCTTTGACGATCGATACACCTGGGCGCTCAGGGCCACAAAAACGGGGGTCAATATTGTTCGCCGCAACAACATTGATTTAATCTGGGCCACGGCACCACTTTTGAGCAATCTCTACCTTGCATACCGTGTTGCAAAGAAAACCGGAATCCCCTACATCGTTGATTACCGGGATGTGTATCCCGCCGGCCTTGTCAACAAATCCCATCTGTGCAATCGGTATAATTACAAGCTTGAAAATGAGATTGTGCAACATTCGTCAGGTATCTCATTTACGGCTCCGGAACAGGAAAACGTTCTGCTCAAGAAATTCACTTCAACACAGACAAAGCCACGTTGTCTCATCTACAACTGGTTTGACCTGTCACAATCAAGCCACCTGGCTCCCCAGACCCATTCTTTTTTTTCAATAATTCACGGGGGGTCTCTTTATATGGGCACCAGGAAACTGGATGGTTTTTTCGAAGCACTCGCCCTCATCAAAAAACAGGCTCCGGATGGTTTGAAAAACATGAAATTCCAGCAGTATGGATACCACGCAGGGCTCACATACCTGGAAGACCTGCGCACACAGCTTGGACTGGGGGAGACGGTGGAGTTCAGAGAGCGCCTGACCCACGACACATTTGTATCGATGTGCAAAGGTGCCGATATCCTGCTCCTCGTCATTGGACACGACACCGAACTCAACCAACATGCCGGTGCCATCCCGGGCAAGCTGTATGATTATTTTGCAGCCTGCCGGCCCATACTGGTAATCGGACCTGAGGGTTGCGAAGCCGGGAAAATGGTTATGAAATTAAATCGCGGAATTGCGGTACCGGATGACAACGCCCCCCAAATCGCCGAGGCCATATCCCTCCTGTCTCAAAAAAAGGTCCCCCGTGGAGAGCTGGATGTATCGATGGACGCTGTCAGAGACTATGAATCAAAGGCGGCTATAGAAAAAATGGCTGTTTTTTTCAACCGGGTACATAACGACAACCAGACAATGTCCCCCGGCAACAAATCATAACGTATCGATTATATCGGCAATGCGTTTTCCCGCATTACCTTCCCAAAGCGGTGGTATTTCCGAGTCCTTTACGTTTCCGTCAAGAATCTCCTGTGCTGCATTATACAGATCGTCCATGTTTTGACCGACCAGTATATTGGTTCCCATCTCCATTGTAATCGGCCGTTCGGTATTCTCCCGCACCGTCAGGCAGGGGATGCCCAAATAGGTTGTTTCCTCCTGAATGCCCCCTGAGTCTGTTATTACCAATGCCGCCCTCGTTTGAAGCGCCAGGAAGTCCAGATAGCTCAGCGGTTCAGTACAGTGCACATCCGGGGATAACGGCTCCAGGTTAAGCGTTTGCACACGATCGCGGGTTCTGGGATGTATTGGGAAAATAATTGGTATTCTGAGGCTTAATGTATTTAATGTCGACAATATCGATCCAAGCATCTTTGCCTCATCCACATTGGAGGGACGGTGCAGCGTGACAAGACAATAGCGATCAAACCGGGAAAACTGCTCCAGCGCTTCGCTCCGCCATCTTTCCTTTGCGCTGGGAAGCAATCGGACCAGGGTATCTATCATCACATTTCCGACCAGATGTATCTTCTGCTTGTCGACACCCTCACCGATGAGATTTCGGTCACCGTCGGGTGAAGGGGTAAACAGAATATCGGCCAGGCAGTCTGTAACCAGCCGGTTTACTTCTTCCGGCATTGTTCGGTCTCCGGACCGCAGCCCGGCCTCAACATGACCGATTTTCACATTAAGCTTGGCACAAACCAGGGCCGCCGCAACCGTAGAGTTGACATCCCCATATACCAGCGCAAGATCGGGCTGTTGCTGCTGCACAACTTCCTCAAAGCGGATCATGATTTTGGCAGTCTGCTCGGCATGAGAGCCGGAGCCGACTTCCAGATTAATATCAGGTATGGGCAGGCCCAGTTCCTGAAAAAAAATATCCGACATCTTTTCATCATAATGCTGCCCGGTATGCACCAGGCACTGCTCAAACCGTTTATTTTCAGCACATGCCGCCATCACCGGCGCCACTTTCATAAAATTGGGACGTGCTCCGACCACATGAATAATTTTCATAACAAAACCGTATCGTAATCTGTTCTATTAACATAACCCTCGGAACCATCATGGGAAATCACCTTGCCGGGCACACCCGCTACAACTCCCTTATCAGGTATTTCCGTTGAAACTACGCAGTTGGCGCCGATGACCGCATCATTTCCAACTGATATCGCTCCGATAACCTTGGCGCCGGGTCCGATATATACATTATCCCGTATTTCCGGACATCCTTTTTTGGCACCTCGATTAGCCTGGCCGAGGGTTACCCCCTGGGATATATTACAATTTTTACCAATACGGCAATTTTTATTCACCACGATACCGCCAAAGTGGCCGATATAAAATCCGCTGCCGATTGCTGTCTGAAAAGGAACGGAAATACCGTATTTATATTCATAATGTCTGAGAATAAACATGGCCACCGGCAAAAGAGTATACTTCAACGCTTTACCGGCATGGAGAAATTTACATGTTCTCATCCAGAAACTGTATTTGTATCCTGCATGGAATAAAACATGGCTGATGAAGTTTTTAAAGCCGACATCAGCATTATAGCGATACAAATCACTCAGGATGAGATACTTGTAGTGCGAAAATTTCATTCCAATTTCTTTAAAATTACTGCTTTTTTATGTAATAAATTATCATATCATAATAAAACAATAAAAAAAAGTTGGAAATTTCCATACACTTAGCTTACACTGTTATAGTTCAGGAAATTTTCAAACACCAGGCAACCACCTTCAGCTTTCACATTATTATCAGATCAGGAGCGTCGCATTATGAGCAACATCCTCACAATCATGTTCCATACAGTTGGGCTGTATAATCATGAATGGTTTTGTCCGCATATATCCGAACCGATCGTTTCTTTCGAGAATAAAATTAAATCGCTCAAAAAATTAGGCTATGAAAGTATTTTCTTCAAAGATATTGAGAAGGCAGACACAGCCAAAAAGTATGTATCACTTACCTTTGACGATGGGTACCTTGATAACTGGGTTCACGTTTTCCCGATTTTACAGAAATACGGAATGAAAGGTACAATTTTTGTCAGCCCGGAATTTGTCGACCCATATGATGGGGTCCGCAACAAACAGGAAGCCGTTATATCTGAAAAGCAACACAATGCTCAAAACTGCTGTGCCGGATTCTTATCGTGGCAGGAAATGCGGAAAATGGAGAAAAGCGGGTTGGTGGATATTCAGGCCCACGCGTTAAGCCACACCTGGTATTTTGCAGGGCCGCGTGTTGTTGACTTCTGGCATCCGGGGTCGGCAACCGAACAAAATGGACATGTCTGGATGCTGTGGAACAAATTCCCCGAATTCAAACCGCATTACCTGACCCGGGCAAAAGAGTATGAACATAAAATCGATTACGGCACCCCGATTTATGAACACGGCAAAGCCCTGGTAACTAAAAAATATTTTCCTGACCTCGCCCTTGAAACCGTGCTGACCGAAACAGTGAAAACCTCCGGCGGACAGGCGTTTTTCGACTCCCCGGATTGGCGTAAAAAGCTGTTGAGCGCTGTTGACGCTTTCAATCAAAAACAGGGGTCTGAGGCATGTTCCGGAACATTTGAAACAGACAGCCAGTACACAGAACGCATGACAAACGAATTGACGGAATCAAAAAGAAGTATTGAAGCCAACCTGAACAAACAGGTAAACTCCATCTGCTGGCCCGGAGGCGGGATTTCGGATGAGATAATAAGCGCCGCCAGAGACGCCGGGTATACACACTTTACCCTTCCTTCTGCTTGGTACGCAGCCCAGGCCCAGGGAAAATATGCCGAATTAATAAAGCGTATGGGCGCGGGGACGGTGATTAGGTGGCGAAATAAAAATATAGGGATGCGAACAAACACGGAGTTCGAATGGCGAATTAAAGCGTTTAACGGATCCGGGTTTCACAAAACGCTCCTGCGGATCGGAACCGCTATACGGTTGGTGAGGTTCTTTTTAGGACTAAAATAGTATTAGGTTTCTTGTCGTATACTTCCTACCTCAGCACTCACTAAAGCTACGCCTGGCTTGAATCCTGCTTAATAACAAACTTCCGCTTGCCTGACGGGGTCAGTTCAATATGATCAACTTTTACTACCCGCATAATCATCTCATCCCCGGCTATTTGCCGAAGTTCATCATGCAGCTTATGTTCGTTTTCGTCTCTATAATCCGGGCCTGCCACTATCTTCAGGTCGACATGGTCCTGATCGTGCTGAACAACCTGAAACATGCCGATGCCGGGAACCGTTTTTGACATTATAGTCCAGAATTGCCCCGGAAGCAGTTTCCCGCTTCGGGTCTTTATTATATCGTGGGTTCTGCCGACAAGGTCGGCAATCCGCTGATAGCAGAACGCGGAGGCACCTGGCTCCGGTCCGACAACGGTACCTGCATCTCCAATGGCATACCTGATAAAAGGTGTTGCGGTATTGGTAAGGTCGGTAACCAGAAGGTCTCCGTTTTCATCGCTCTCAACAAACGCTTTGGCAGGATGAACATACAGCCCGTTGCCTCCCAGCCGGTCATGCGCAACAGCGCCGAACTCCCTCGAACCGTAACGGCTGAACAAATTGTTGCCGAAGTATTCACGTATTGCTTCCGCCTGGTGGTCAAACATGGTTTCACCGGAAACAACAAAAGCCCTCACCGCAGGCGGCTCAATGCCGTGCTTGATCCCTGCCCGTGCAATCTCATATGCATATCCCGGGTATGCGTGTATATAGGCGGGCTTGTAGCGGCGAATCTGCTGTATAATCTCTATGCAACGGTCTTCATCCAGACCGTAAGCCTGAACGCGCATGCTGTTTTGAATGAATACCTTCGCAGATTGCAACAGCCCCTCCATGGCGTGATTTTTTGGCGACAGTCCCCAAACCGTAAATTTCCTGTCAAGCCAGTGGTCTATGCCGACCCAGTTCAGCATAAGGATATTCTGGGCGCGCCGATACAGGAGCATTTCAGGGTTCTGGTAAAACCTGAAGTTTTTACCGGTCGACCCACTGGTACTGCCTAGCAGGACAGACTCCTTACGGCCCGATATATATTCAAGATTTTCACGAATAACATCCTTGGTCACCACGGGGAAAGAGCGCAAATCATCAAACGAGTGCAATTTCTTGCCGCCAACTCCGTGTTCCGCAAGAAGCGCCGCATAAAACGGGTATGATCTGAAATGGTCTATAAGCAGGTTAAGCTTGTCAAGCTGGAACGCACATATTGCATCCCTGCTCATTGTCTCGAAAGACTGCAACTCCTTCACCACCCGGCTTATGTTTCCCGATAGTGATTTAGCAAGCCAGCTAAAGAGCATCTGCATATCAAACCTCTGTAATATGGGTATATTTTTTAAAGGCCGAGGCGGTTTAATTTATCAAGAACCTTTTTGTTGCCCCGTGCACCCCTTCTCAGGCATTCCATATACACTTTCTGCAAATTGCCCACGGCAATAGGCATGGCAAAACGCTCTTCTATAATTCTATGAGAAGCCGCCCCCATGCTCTCTTTATTCCGGGGATCTGCAAGAATAGCCGAAGCCTTCTCCGCAAGCGCTGCGGCATTGCCGACCGGCACAACAAAACCGTTTTTGCCGTCCTCAACAATCTGCTCCAGCGTCGTACAGTTTGTAGAAACCACCGGCAAAGAAGCCCGCATGCCCTCAAGCAGCACATTGGGACACCCTTCGGAATCACTGGTTAAAACGACCATATCCATGCGTGCAATGCCTTCATCAACATCTTTTCGATATCCCAGCATTTTCACACAATCCTCAAGGTTGTACGATGCAATAAGCCCCTCTATTTCAGATCGCAGGGGCCCGTCGCCGATAATCCAGAAATCGGCCTCGGTGCCGTTCAGCCGCATTGTCCGGGCCATTTCTAAAAACAGTTTGATATTTTTTACCGGCACCAGCCTTCCAACGGTACCCACCACGGGGCGGGCCCCCTTAATGCCGTCATAGAAGGTTTTTGCATCGCGTTTAAAGCGCTCTTCTCCGTCGAACTCAATACCATTGGGCACTACATATATCGGACTGCTCCCGATGAATTTCAATTTCTTTTCAGCAATTCTTTTAATATCATCAGCATTGACGATCCATCCCGAACATCGCCAGTTTGTCAGGGAATAGATGGTTCCCATAATGCCATTTGCTGTTCTTCGGCCCAAAAGGCCTCCGATTATCCCCGGAACGCCTGCCATCAAAGCAGGGATACGACCATACAGGTTGGCCGTTCCCGTCCAGGCATGAACTATATCGAAGCCTTCCTGTTTCATGAATTGTGCTGCTCTGGAAAAATACTTTATTTTGCCCCAATTGTCACGGTCGAGAAATGTCACCTTTACCCCGGCCTTTTCAAGCATATCGCTGGGATGCCCCTGCCGGACTTTGCTGTAATAGGCAATTTGAACCTCGAACTTTTCGCGGTCAAAATAGGGGGCTGTTCGGGCAATCTGAACTTCGGCCCCTCCAAAACCAAGGGTGTTCAGCACAATAAGAATTTTAATTTTAGATGACTCGGCCATTGTGTTACAAAAAATTACCTGGGGGTTTTTCCGTTTTTTGATTTGGCAACAATATAGTTAAGAAATATCAGAGCATATTTCCAGGCATTATTTTCAGCACTGAAATGTTGCTCAGCCAGTTGCCGTGATCTCTTTCCATAATCGAGGCGTACCTGAGCGT
Source organism: Thermodesulfobacteriota bacterium (assembly GCA_028282925.1). Taxonomy (GTDB): domain Bacteria; phylum Desulfobacterota; class WTBG01; order CAIYCZ01; family CAIRTM01; genus JANQGV01. The sequence goes on along the minus strand of JANQGV010000231.1, from coordinate 36,890 downwards.
TGTCCAGGAGTTCATTCACCCTGGCTGCCATTGCGTCGAGATCGTTTTTCTCAACCACATACCCATTCTCACCTTCCTCGATGAGCAGACGGGTATCACACGCCCCTGTCATCACAACCGGAAGAGATGCTCTCAGGGCTTCAATGACGGCATTGGGGCACCCCTCCCATATCGATGTATATGCCAGCAGGGTAAAGTTCGGCATAATGTCCGCTACATCTTCACGGGGGCCAAGCAGCTTAACGAACCCGGACAGTCCTTCGTTTTCAACCCTGAGATGCAACCGCTCGGCCAGCAAATGTGATTCTTTGGATGGGCGCGGCCCTCCGGCGATAACAAAGCAGACATCCTGCCGGTGTTGCGCAATTCGTTTGGCAAGATCCAGGAACATGTCAAAGTTTTTCGGCTCGGAAATCCAGCCGCACGTGCCGACAACCATTCTGCCGGATATCCAGTCTGCCAGATCTGATTCAAACGGTTTGCCGCTCACATAATCTTTACTTGTACAGTCAAGCACATTCGGAACAAAATAAATATCCGGCTTATTCATCAGCCACAACTGCTCCAAGGCATCTGCATTTGTGGCCGCATTGGCAATCCATGCATCGGTAAAGGGATTAAGAGCCGACATCACAAGCCTGAACGGCAAATCCGCCCTCATTCTCCGGCTGCGGGAGCATGCCACAATTACCGGAACACCCGCAAGGATAGACGCCAGCCGGATATACACCCTCGTCATCCCGATAAAGCTCACGACAACATCGTAGTTTTGTGCCTTTATCAATCGCCTGGCCTCCCGGATAAACCGGAACGGCCCCTGTGCGGCCATTTCAATGAAATGTGTAGTCAACCCCGCCGTTTTAAAATGCGGCAGAAGAGCGTGCGACCGGTCAAAATAGACATGTTCCACATGCATTCCAAGCTGCGCCAGATACGGCATCAGGCGCAAAACCTGATGCTCCGCCCCGCCGGGACCAAGCCCCGTGGTAGCAAAAAGAATGCGCAGGGGTCGGTCTATGCCGGCCGCGCCGAGTGTTTTCCGTATCCACGTGCTGCGATCGTCCAGCAGGGTCTTTGGGTCAACATTTTCAGCCTTGAGCGGATCCGAAACTTCCTGCAGAATGACATTGTGCATAAACGAAACCTCTATTCAGACACATCCTATCGGCACACAAAGTAGCCGCACATGATAACAACATCTGTCAAAACGTTAAGCAGGCGAACCGGCTGCGCTACCCTCCTGCTGCACAGACTTCAGTTCATTGAGAAAAGCTGCTTTTGCAATAAAGGGCACCGTTAGAAAAATCCAGTATATTTCGGATTTAAAGCCGTTGGTGAAAAGAGTTGCAAACATCATTGCCACCAGAAAAATAAAGGCATTATCGGCTATTCCCCGGTAAAACGTATTCCCCTGTTGTTTCATCTTCTTTAAGGCGCCAAAACCTTTTTTAAATATCATCCCAAACAAAAAAATCCCAAAGGTACCGGTTTCCGCAAGAATTTGCAGCAGGGTATTGTGCACGCCCATGCCGGCCAGGATGCCCTTGAGCTCAAACTTTTCGGTCCTGGCCTTGGCATAGTTACCGGGCCCGACCCCGAGAACCGGGTTATACAGCCAGAGAAGCACGGCATCCTTTGCGGCGCCAACACGCGAGCCCACACTGTAATTCAATGATTTGGTTTTACTTAAGGTTTTTTTCGTAACGCTTCGTTGAGAATAGAGATCTTTACCATAGCTGGCGCCAAAATACACCAGGGCCGCTATAATGATAATTGTAGATATTTTTTTAATGTCTTTAAGAAAGATCAACCCGCCCACAAGCACCATGCCCAGCAAACCCGCCCTTGAAACAGTACAGATAATACCTATAACCTGGCTACAGAGAACAGCCAGAAATATCAATTTTTTAATTTTGGATTGTGCTTGCTGGTAAAAAAAGTAGGCGAAGGGCATACAGACATAGAGCATCAGGGCAGTCTCATTCGGCTGGGCAGCAAGCCCTTCACTGCGGTAGAGGCTTCTGCCGGTATACTGGAACCGCTCATATAAAGTATACGCCCCATTGATAAACGATCCCGCCAGAAAAGCATAGAGCATCAAAACAAAATCCTTATGCCTGAATTTATAGCAGAGTATTATAAAAACGATAAAAAGGGTCTTTACCAGTTCATACATGGTCGCATACCAGGCATTGAGCGTAAAATTACCATTCAATATGGTAGAGCTGATACACACAAACAGAAAACCCATCACGATACCGATGATGTCAAGCTGGTCGGGATTCCCCCCCCTTATCAGCACTGCAAAAAGCAGCACAGCCCCTACCACAATCGACAAATGATATGCCGTGTGAATTGGAAACAAAAGGTAGGTCTTCAGCATAAAAATTAATGCTATTGTCATCAAGCCGTACACAGGCCTGAACAACTGCAAAAAAACAACAGCAAAAATTGCCGAAAGATATAATTTTTCATACATAATACAATATTCACGAAAAAAGCATGATTTTTTATATTCCAATTATAAACGCAATGGAGAAATAAAGCAATAAAACCATTTTTGATTAGGTTCTACCTCCATTCATGTCAAAACACATATTGAAGTATTTTCAAGGGCCGACAACTGGACTTTTTCACCACCCCTCCAATTTCATTTGTCTGACACATGCAGCGAAGCAGAACGTTCTAAGAATACTATTGAAATATATACTGTTTTTCGACATAATAAGACACATACTGAATGTCACAAGGGGTGTATTGATCAGCCATATAAACAACAAAATCACGTATCTTCAATTAACCAAACAACTCTTGAAGTCAGCTATAAGAGCCAGTCGAAAAAAACGGGGATCTTCCTGTTTTTCGGCTGCCAATGTCAGCTAACCCGTAACTGTTTCGGGTAATGTGAATACCGTCGAAATTCGGTTAAACAAAGACTCTGGGCTAATGGATTTAAACCTACCACCAGAACATGAGTTTGTTCTTCACTGCTGTTCCTGTGAAATAGACAATACAGTACAACCGGAACCTGCTAAATACATAACTCATGCCACAGACTGGGAACACATCGTTACCCTTGCAAGGAGACACGGTGTTGCAAGTCTGATTCTTCAGGCACTCGACCATGCCACGGACCCCTGCCCGGTGCCGCAACCTTTACTCGACAAGCTCCGACAGGAGTACCATGCGACAGCATTTAAAAATATGTCGCTTGTAAAGGAGTACCACAGGATTGCCGAAGTATTGTCTAACAATAAGATTGGCTTTATTCCATTAAAGGGCATTTCGTTTTTAGGATCGATTTACCCCAACATAGCGGTGCGCCCCTGTGCGGACATAGATATACTTGTTTCAAAAAAAGAAGTTCCCCTGGCGGAAAAGACTTTACTGGCGAGTGGTTACAATAAACTGAAATTATCAGCCGCGGAGCAAAGCACCGGTTACCACTCAGTCTTTCACAAACAGCACAGGACTCTTTCAATCACCATAGAACTGCATTGGGACATAGACATTTCCGAGTCGCCGTATGAAATTGACATAGAGGAAATATTTGACAGAGCCGCGGCTGTTGACGAACCCGGATATACGTACCTTTCCCCCTGCATTGAAGATACTATTATTCTTAACAGCTACCACATTATGCGCAGCATCACCCCCGATAAAATAATGCTGTTGAAAAATTTCTGCGATGTTGCCAAAATCATTACCCGCAATCTAAACACTATTGACTGGAACACGTTGCAAACACGGTTGGAAGCGTATCGGGTGGAGCGCCCCGTTTTGCTGGTGTTGCTGTTGATCCAGGAGTTTTTCGACACTCCTGTCCCATTGCCTCTAAGGCAGACTCTTCACCAAAAAGGGCTTTCTGCGGAAGATATTGAAACCATAACGAATGAACGCATATTCTCGAAAACGGATGATGAACAACAACTGCCGGCAGGTTTTTTACAATTGTTCGGCAAAAAAAAGGCGAAGGTATTGATACACATACCCCGGGTTGCCCATAAGGCTTTTAGAAAAGAATACGATAAAAGCGGGGGGAAAGGCTTTGTCGCCATATGCAAATTCGGCTTTCTTAAAATCAGCTCTTCATTAACGAATTACTTCAAATCGTTATTTTCATATATTTTTCACAAGCAGGACATGCAGCAGCAGATCACCATGGAACACAACAGGCTGAAAAAGCTTGAAAAAATCCACACATGGCTCCAGGGTTCACCACCGTCTAAAATGAAAAATTAACCACCTCTATATAACGCCCGTTGCTTATGCATGACAAAAAACGCATAGGCTCAGCAGACACCACCAAACGGTTCAACACCCGTTTTCTGCTACTATATTATATAGTATTCTTTTTAATATTTCTGACACCATTCTTTTACACATCCCCGGCCGATTGCAAGCCTATCCTCCTTGTTAAAGGCGGTATCTCGGAATACACAATTTATCATGATAAGAATGCACCCTCGTCGGTCTATAGCGCGGCAAAAGAACTCCAGCATTATATTAAAAAAGTTTCCGGCGCACATCTTTCCATAACAACCGGGCCGACAACCGGAAAATTGATTTCAATCGGCAACAATATCTACTCCCGACGTAATGCTATAAAAACCAGCTCTATCCCCGAAGAGGGCTATAGAATCATCACCCGGAACGATAATATTTTCATTGTTGGGAACGATACACCATCCGGTGGCACTACCGCTGAAGGCGGCACAAGCCCGGGTTCGCTTTTCGGCACCTATACCTTTATTGAGGAACAATTGGGGGTGCGCTGGTTTATGCCGGGAGACATCGGAGAATTTATACCACGGAAGGACACCATCATTATTCGGGAAATTGACATACTGGACGGGCCTGATTTCAAAAGCCGTGAAATCCCGTATATCCGAAATGAAAAGCCCGCGGTAAAAAGATGGCTCCTGAGAAACAAAGTCGGCGGCAGTCAGAAATTACACCGGGAGCACTACTGGCACAGGGCCATTCCTGCGGACATGTATAAAGATCACCCGGAATACTTCGCGCTTATAGGAGGCAAACGAATTAAGCCCTCGTGCTCTGAAAACCACAAACTCTGCACCACCAATCCGGGCCTTATACGGGAATATGCCAGAGCAGCAATAAAACGCTTTTCCAAATCAAATAAATACAAAACGTACTCTCTGTCCCCCACCGATGGCAGGGGCTGGTGCCAGTGCGTTCCATGCAAACGCCTTGATGAGACCGATGGTGAGGGAAAGCGGTTTATTACTCGCAGGATAATAACCTTTTATAATGAAGTGGCCAAAATCGTTTCCCGGGAATTTCCCGACAGATTTCTTTGCGGCTATATATACGCCGATTACGTGCGCCCCCCTCTGGACAAAACCATTACAGTCCATCCTAATGTAAAGCTGGTTCTTGCCGCTAACTATCACCGCACACTTTTTATGCAGGAAAGCAGAACAGAATGGAGTAACCTTATCCGCGACTGGTCATCGCTGCATCCGATTGCCTCGTATTACGACTTTCCGGCATGGTTTAAAGGCAGCTATGGCCAGGCGATGCCGCCGAATAAAAAAATACTGGAACTTGTTTTCCCGACATTAAGGAAACATCATACTCAGGGCCTATACATGTACGGCATCGATGCCTGGGGACATGGCGCGGCATTCAACTACATGTTCAGCAAGCTGGCCTGGGATGCAGACCAAAGCATTGACGAACTGTACGACGATTTTTTCACCAAATATTACGGTCCCGGCGCAAAAAACATGCGGACCATTTATGAGCTTATAGAAAATGAGCTCGAACAGTTTTGCATACAAAATTCAGGGATCAGTCACCTTGCAAAACGTAAAATTTTGCGGAACGTCTATGCTAAGAATTTTCAAACAATCGAAAAACTGTACTCCGATGCTCTTTCGCAAACGCCTCCCGGCAAAGAACGCAAACGCTTAAGCGCATTCGGAATAAACCTGAAGGTCCTGCATAGATCACTTCGCCTTTTCAAAGCTCTCCCGTCCTCTGTACATTCTGGTTTTTCCATGAACGAGAACGACTATCAGACCTTATTAGAAAATGAACGTCCCTTTCTTGCGCTTTCACCTCACGTTACAAGTCAGGCCTCGCGCAAACGTATTACTCCTGTCGTCGGGAGGCCAGTCCGCCCGCCCCTCAAACAGGGTGAACCGCTCAAGCCGTACCGTCTTCGCGGAAGCCAGCATATTGTTCTGACACCGCGGTTTACCGGCAGGATTGAAATCACTGTCAAAGACGTGGCAATTATCAATAACCTCATAGAATGTTCCGTATATTCCGAATCAGGCATGCGTCTTGCCAAAAAAACAATCAATCAGGACACCACTGTTTCCTTCTCCGGCAGGTCAAACAGCTACTACCATATATTTTTAGAAACCAGGGACAGTACATTCAGGCTGGATGTGCCTGAAAATATTTTTTATGCCATTGACGGCAAATACAAAAAAAGAGGCCTGTGGTTTATTGCCCGCCAGCATATCATACCTCCGCAACGGTATATCCCAACCGTATATTTCCAGGTTCCCAACCGTGCAACTAAATTCGATATAACAATCTCTTCAACGTCTCCCCACGAAACGGCAACAGCTGACATATACGATGCGTCAGGCAACATAATGGGCACCTTGAGCACTGATAACCGCCATCAGGATACGGCATGGATCAGGAGCAGGGCGGGTCAGGGCGGGATATGGAAAATATCGTTGAGCCCTGCACAAAAAGGTCGATTTGAAGATGTGTGGATTAAATTTGGAAAAAGCGTAAACGGATACGTTTCTATTGAGGCGGATAAAATTCTTCTCATAGAGGACAGGAAACCAGGCGGGCACCTGCAGCGTCCAGCGCAATACAGAACAAAAAAACGCCGGTAGCCGGCAAAAACCCCTTATTTCGTCCCGGGAAGCACCCTGGACAACAACACGTTCTTACCTTTGTGAATCAAATCAAGCTCGTCACTTTTCAGCAGGTTCCATCTAAACAACACAAAAAAGTACATCCCTGTAAATATGGCGAGTTGAATGATAATTTTCGCTAAAATAGTAATATGAACAAATCCGACAAGGTTTGCTGCAAAACCGCAACACAACGACACCAAAAGTATTCCTGCGAGCTCCTTCCAGCGCATAACATCTACAAACGGAATGGTTGTTATTTTGCTAAGCTTTATAACGAGATACATCATTGCAATCATGTTTGACACCACCGCCCCAATGCTGGGGCCGACAAATCCCAGCAATGAATTTTCACCAAAAGTTACAAAAGCAGTGCTGATTAACATGTTAAGCAGAAGGTTCACAACCGCAGAAATAGCAATATACCTGGTCTGGCCAAGCGCCCGAAAAACCGTTGCGTACACAACAACACGAATCGGCAGCAAAAAAAGATACACACAAAAAGGTCCGGCAGCCCCCACATAAGAAGCCCCGTATAAAAACACCATCAGGTCATTTGCCGTTACGAGAAAAAACGCAAAACAGGGCATTATGATGAGACTGCACTTCCGGGCCCCTTCCTGCCAGATATGCATCATATCGGCGGTTTTACCTTCTTGCCCGAGGCGCACAAGATTCGGCATCATGGCTGAAGCCAGGCTCGCTGTGAGCAATGAGATAATCGGCAATTCGAATGCCCCGCATGAATAAATTGCATACTCGGCAGGACTGAAAAAAGTTGAAATCAGCAACTTCCCGAACTGCAGATTCAAAACACCCACCAGCGAGGTTATCAACAGGGGGTACACATATACCATCTGCTGCCAGACAAGTCCCCAATCGAGTTTTAAAGACCCTTTAGGGGAGAGACGAACCATATCAAAAAAGCCGGCTGTGGCCACCAGCCCCTGTGCTATAATCGAGCACCAGATAACCGTCGCAAGGTCGGCACCGGCCGCAAATGCAATAACAACGCTGCCCATATGCCCGATTGATGCCAGGAGAGTAAAAACCCCTGCCCTAACCGGCCGATCGGTGCTGATCATATAAGCCGGAATCAACTCAATAACTCTGCTTGCAAAAGGATAAAACGCGCATATCTTTATCAGCGGGGCGATAAGCGGATTGCTAAAAAGGCGGGCAACATAGTCGGAAGCAAAAAACATGACCAAAAAGGTCAGGCCGGCCATAAACAGCGACACGAGGGTACTCTGCAGCACTAATGCTCTTTGTTTGTCGCTGGAAAGTTTCGGAATAAAATAATAAAGACTCGATCCGATCTGCAGGGCGATTAAACCGGCCAGGAATCGTTCCGCAAGAAAAACCTGACGGAAAGTACCAAGGGTATCCTGACTGATTAAACGAACCAGAATAATGCCCAGGATGATCGTACTGGACGACGTCAATCCCTTGCTGATCATGATGATGATACTACGGTCACGAATTCTCACAACACACCCTGGCGGAATCGATCATGCTCAAAAAGCATTATATGAAATGCTGTTAAAAAAACTCCAATGCACCTCTTCAAAAAAGCACTGTATTACACATACAGCATCAGGCACGCGATTATCTTTACTATTCAGGCGTTACATACGTCTAAAAAGAAGTTGAAAGGCGTACAAATAAAGACAGCACTACTGGGGGGGGAACTCTTTTAACGCTCTCTTTTTCAGAACATAGTTTCTGATTTTTTTTCGATATTGTTTCACATATGCATTCTGACCTATACGCTGCCGCAATGAAGGCGCCCGGCCTGTTTCACGGGCAGACACTCCCTCCTCGACAGGGGTTTCGTCATCATGGTCGAGTACAATATTTTTACCGAGATCCCTGCACCGGCGTTCAAATGCACGCACACTGGCAAACCATATCCATAGTTCATACGGCCTGAAGCTCCCCGACGCCCCATGGCTATAATCATGCCGGATAGCGTCACTTAAACCCTTTATGCCTTCATGATTGAAAAGTCCTGAAGATTTAAACCACTCAATATCAATGCACTCTTCTATGGCATTATAAAGGTCATTGACGATCCAGGCCCGATAATCATGAAAATCAAGCGAGAGCCCTTGAACGGCGCCTTCGGTCTTTCCGCTCAGCGCCCTGTTGGTGCGGGCCCAGGGCAGACGTGCCAGACGGCTGTCCAGGCGCTCAAGCAGACAGGCATACACGCGGTCGTCACGCAATGATGGATGAATGGACCACATGTAGGAATACACCTCTGGGTCGGTAAACAGCTGGTATACGCTACAATAGTTATTAATGAGGCTCATTGCATGGGCTATTTGGCTGCGCATGTAATGAGCCTGGCGCTCATATTCGCACAATACATACTTGGGAGCACCGGAATTCCGCCGCCGCAGGCTTTGCAGGTCCAGATTCATATCGTGCAGCGCTTTGGGGTACAATTCCTTTCGGAGCAGCCCGTAGCGGTTCACCGGTCTGTAATAATCAACGGCCAGCAAATGGCTGCCGCTGAATTCAGCCCGCCCGATAGAGTCGCCATAGCTCCCGGCAAGCACGATACTATTCGGTGACACGTTTTCAAACCAGGACATACAGTGCAAATGCGGTGGTGTGACAAGACTTCCAAGCGTTACGGCATGATCGATATTTTCAAGCAGGTTTTCAGGCCCAAGCGGGATATGAATCCAGTCGAGCCCAAGAATATCAGCTACTTTTCGACTGTAGACAACATCGCGGCAATTTTCAAAACCCCAGGTTACAGCACGGGGTTTCTGTGCAAGCCGTCCTTCCCGGTACAGCCGTGCGACAATGCCTGCACCGATTCTACTGTCAAGCCCCCCGGAAAGCAGCACATAGACCTCATCATGACCTTCACAGACTTTTGCCGCTTCATCACAAAGCAGTTCTTCCAGCTTCGCTGCTATTTCATCCGGTTCCGCGTATTTCCTGCCGTGCGGGGGAATATCCAGCAACTCAGACGATCCCTCCGGAGTAATTTTGGAAAGCCAGGGCTGACGGGACACCCCCTTTACAAGTGTACGGTCGCCAAAAACAAATGGCGATGTCAGCATGGAAAGCAGTGCAGCAGGGTCCCAGGAAAGCTCATCCCGGCTGCACCTGATTGCGTCCCAAAACGAATCATGCCAACTGCCGTCAGTAGCACAAAAATGTGGCTTCTGCCATAAGTGCAAACCGGTGTTACGGTTTTGCATTCGCATCTCCATAGTAATCTTCAGGCGCGCCGGTAACCAGACAATAAAAACTCACACCAAGCCGTTTGGCGCATCTACGGTAGTACGGTACTCAAAAATGCTACAAGTCTCCGTATTGAACCGCTACCGTTTTAAAACGTTTTTCTTTATCCTGTTAATATGCCCTCTTCCAAGACCCTTCACTTCGCACCCCAGTTCAAAATACCTCCGTATCTTTTCATCAGGCAATATGCCAAAGCAGTCAATAATAGCGGTTGGCTGTCCCACTTTTTCAACAAGCCAGTCTGGATCTATGGAGAGATACGGCGCATGCGGAACCGCAAAAATCACAACATCGGAATCATGCAAAGCCTGCTCCAGGCTGTCGTCAATTCTTAAGTCGGTAAGCTTTTCCTGATTCCTGAAAAAACGTGCCCAGCTGAGTCCGCTGGCAGGATAGCTTTCCTGACTTTCAAACTCCCACCAGTGGTCTACAAACGGATCGTGGACTTTCAACTCTGCTCCCATCTCAGTAAGTCGCCGCACAACAAGCTCCGACCCGCTGTAGCGGGTATCACCGACATCCTGGCGATAGGCAGCCCCCAGCAATAAAATCTCTGCAGCGGCTATCGGTTTGTTCATATTTCTCAAGGCATCGCGGGCCAACTGCGCAACTCGGAGCGCGCGCGTATCGTTAATATTGATGGCCATCTCGGTCATTTGAAAAATATCGTCTTCGAACCCCATAAGGTGCCGGTAAGCCCACATGCCGAGCCCACCGTCTTTGGGAAGACAATAGCCCCCGATACCCGGGCCGGGAAATATGATATTGTTATGGGTCGGTCGCATCTTGATAGCGTTGATGACTTTTACAAGATCCACGCCGTTTCGTTCGGCAAAAACACTCCATTCATCAAGAAAGGCAAGCATGGCCGCCCTGAAACTGTTTTCAACAATTTTTGCCGTTTCAGATTCAATCGGCTTGTCCATAACCGTCAGCGGATAGTCTTTTGTATTCAGCACATCCGTCAAAAATGCTTCCACCCGATTGCGTGCTTCATCGTTGATACCACTGCAGACCCGCCAGAAGTTCTGAATGCTGTCGACATATTCCCGTCCGGGCATCACCCGCTCATAGCTGTGAGCCAATAACGGTTCTGCGGAAATACCTCTCTTCTTGAAAATCTTTTTCATGGTTGGATACGCGATCTGCTCTGTGGTACCCGGGGGTACTGTTGTTTCTATCAGCACCAGGGCTTCCGGTGGAATCTTGTCTGCAATAACCGCTAGGGAAGACTCAAGCGCTTTTATGTCTGCATAGCCCTTTTCAACATCGCCAAGGCACTCCTTAATATAATCACACTGTACGTCCACGACCACAACATCGGCAAGGCTGAGGACATCGTAGGTATAGGTTGCAATAAATGTTTTCTTTTCATTAACCGTCCGGGCTATTATCTCATCGACTTTGGGATCTTCAGAGTTCACCGGAGGAACACCCTTATTTATATAATGGATCTTCCAGAAACTTCTCGGGCTGGGACGCTGCATACCGATTACAAATTTATTCGGGCTGCCGTCTTCGTTTTCGCTATCTGCCACCACTGCAGCCATAACGGAGCCTACAAAACCTAATCCCATTACAACTACTATCTCTCGCCCCTGGGCTCTCTGCTGATCTACTATGGCTTTAATCCTGTCAAGCTCTGTTTTGTGCTCTTCAGTTCCCGGCAATAAATACTTTTGACCATCGGGGCCCACAGAGTACCGTTCCATAAGGCCTACTCCTTTCATGATTCTCTCGATTTATGTGAAAATAAGGATTTTATAAAGGGTGGTTTATAGTTTAATAAATGTATAGTACAGCCCTCTTCATGTCAATAAAAACAAATATTTTGTCAAATCGACATTAAATCATTTTTTCAATTGAACAAAACATAAAAAAATCATATAATTTACAAGTTTGAGTAATCAATTTGATATATATCTTATCAGACCACCACCCATTATAAATTTTGATAAAATGCAGGAGTGTGTTCACCTATGACAACAGGCAATTTTGAAAAAAGGATTTTATGCATCGGCGCAGGCTACGTCGGCGGACCGACAATGGCCATGATTGCCGCTAAATGCCCCCAATACGAGGTTACCATCGTCGACATTAATGAGGCCAGAATCAAAGCCTGGCAGACGGACAACCTGCCCATATATGAACCAGGGTTACTTGAGGTTGTAAAGCAGGCGCGCAATAAAAACCTCTTCTTTTCCACCGACATAGATAACAACATCAAAAAAGCCGATATTATTTTTGTTTCTGTAAACACACCTACAAAAACGTATGGGGAAGGCGAAGGAAAAGCCGCTGATTTACAGTTCTGGGAAAAGACAGCCCGTAATATTTTAAAAGTCTCCGAATCAGACAAAATTATTGTTGAAAAAAGCACGCTTCCGGTACGCACCGCTCATGCCATGGAACGCATCCTTGATGCAAACGCCAACGGTCTCAAATTTGAAGTTATTTCAAATCCGGAATTTCTTGCGGAAGGGTCGGCAATTCAGGACATGGAAAATCCGGACCGCATCCTAATCGGGTCGCACGAAACTGAAAGCGGTCTGAAGGCACGGCAGGCAATTGTCGACATCTACGCCAACTGGGTTCCGCGCGAACGAATCATTACGAGCAACCTCTGGAGCGCCGAACTCTCAAAACTGGTTGCCAACGCCTTTCTGGCCCAGCGTATATCATCAATAAACAGCATCTCTGCTTTGTGCGAAGTAACCGAGGCCAATGTTGCCGAGGTGGCCCGGGCCATCGGAACAGACAGTAGAATCGGCCCGAAATTCTTAAATGCCAGTGTCGGTTTCGGCGGGTCCTGTTTCAAAAAAGACATACTCAACCTTGTATATATCTGCGAGCATTATGGGCTGCATGAAGTTGCCCGGTATTGGGAGTCGGTTGTCAGCATGAATGAATATCAGGAGCAACGCTTTGTCACCAATATGATCAAAGTCATGTTCAACACGGTTGCCGAAAAACGTATTGCGCTCTTCGGGTTTGCCTTTAAAGCCAACACCGGCGACACACGTGAATCGCCGGCAATACACGTTACGAAAAACTTAATTGCTGAATGCGCTCAGGTTGCCATCACCGATCCCAAAGCCCTAGACAACGCAAAACTTGACCTGAAAGACATTGCCGGCAACATAGAATTCACAGAAAACGTTTATGAAGCTGCCCAGGGCGCGCATGCCATTGCCATACTGACCGAGTGGGATGAATATAAAACGCTTGATTACGAGAAGATATTCCAAAGCATGGAAAAGCCGGCGTTCATTTTTGACGGACGCAACATCCTTGATCACGATCGTCTGTACAAAATAGGTTTTAACGTCTTTACGATTGGAGCACCACCCCGAAAACATTTCTAACCGACTATTGTAAGCGGGAATACAGCCATGGCACAAAAAATACTGGTAACCGGAACCGCAGGATTTATCGGCTTTCATCTCGCGAAACGGCTCCTTGATCGGGGAGATGAAGTTGTAGGGCTCGACAGCATAAATGATTACTACGATCCCCGGTTGAAACACGGGCGTTTGGTGGAGACAGGAATTGCCCCCGATTCACTTTCATATGCAACCCTGGCGCAAAGCTCGAGACACCCTTCTTACAGCTTCATTCAGCTTAACCTGGAAGACCGTGAACACCTATTTAAACTCTTCTCAAAGCACCAATTCGACAGCGTATGTAATCTTGCGGCCCAGGCAGGAGTCAGGTACTCGCTTACCAATCCGTACGCATATACCGAAAGCAACATCACCGGGTTTATCAATATACTGGAAGCATGCCGTCACCATAACGTCAAGCACCTTGCATACGCCAGCAGTTCCAGTGTGTATGGGCTCAATGAGGAAATGCCCTTTTCAACACATCACAATGTGGACCACCCGGTAAGCCTCTATGCCGTCAGCAAAAAAAGCAATGAACTTATGGCCCACACCTACAGCCATCTCTACGGTATTCCCACCACCGGCCTCCGCTTTTTTACGGTATACGGCCCCTGGGGACGGCCGGATATGGCACTCTTCATCTTTACAAAGGCTATTCTTGAAGGCAAACCGATTGATGTCTATAACAACGGCAACATGCAAAGGGATTTTACGTATATTGATGATATTATTGAAGGCGTGGTACGTGTCATCGACAACCCACCTCAAGGGAACCCGGATTGGACCGGGAAAAAACCGGATCCGGGATCAAGCTGCGCTCCCTATAAGATCTATAACATCGGAAACAATAACCCGGTTAAATTGATGGATTTCATCAGTGCAATCGAAGAAACCCTGGGCAAACAAGCTGCAAAAAATCTTTTACCGATCCAACCCGGCGATGTCCCTGCCACATGGGCCGATGTGGATGATCTCATGGCAGATATGGGATACAAACCAAACACACCGATCAAAAAGGGAATTGAGCAGTTTATTGCCTGGTATCGTACCTTTTACAACATATAAGAGGGGCGGTGCCGCTGCACCGGTGAAAACATATCGTCAAGATGTAAGCCTGTACCCAATCAACAATCCCGCTCTCCAGACATTCCTGACCTGGAACGAAGTTCTTACCCTGAAAAAAATGTCCGTATGGGAACAGTATGGTAGTATAGATTGATTTTACTATTTCTCGGAAGAAGCGGCCGGCCTCTTTGCCAGCCTTTCAAACACACTATCCAGCGTCTTTTCAATCAGCAGTTTTTTCGCTGTGCTGTTGCCGCTTTCGGCTTCTTCAACCGGTGGAGTGCTCATGTTCGATTTGGACCGCTGCGACTGTATATGTTTACGTGCAATCAAATGATGGGCTTTGCTTGTAGTAACCTTCATAGTATAACGATACAAAAAATGTTATTTCTCGGACAGAAAACGTACTTTTCCAGCATGAAATCTATGGACACCTGAAGCAGTCTCAGGACGTTGCAGCAAGGCATCGTTAATGCGGTTCATCACTGCTTCGGCCGTTTGAACATCAAAAACCTCTGTCTCCGAAGCAATTTTGTTTTCTGCTGTAATCAATGCAAGGCTTTCAGAAGATATATCGACCCGATCTTCCTGCCGTGCATCAGCAACAGATCTCAAAGGAGCATTGGAATTGTTGGAAACAACGCCTGCCGGTTTTTCGGAAATGCTGTCTGCCGTTATTTTCATAGTCCGTTTTGTAAGATTAAGGCCCCGGCCCCCTTGGCATGCATATACATCATCGGATTTACTCTTTCCGACGGATAATACTATCGGCAGTTATGGCTGATTACTTTAATACATTTCGAGTATCACACAACCTAATTTTTTATTTTTTTATATATAAAAAAACTATTTTATATAATTTAAAACTAAATAACTTTTATATAAAATACCGATTTGCAAAAGCTGGCCTTTTATCAATTATTGGGCTGCCGCCAAAGCAAGACCAGCGAAAAAACCTTCAGCCCTGCTGCAATAAAACAGGATGCATACACGCCCACCAAGGGAACAAAAAGGATGCCGGTTAAAAATGCTCCAAAACACGCACCCGCGTGATCTGCCGCATCAATCCATCCGGCCACCCGGCCCCCTTCATGCCCTGCACCTATGAGCAGATGACAGGCAAGAGGAAATTCCAGCCCCACAAAGAGGCCGATAACCAGTATAAGAATATAAAAAAGATACTGCATGCTGAAAAAAAGGCTCTTTGAGTCGAACAAAGAACCGGCAAAGGCGTACAATACGAGAGGCACAACCAGACAGTATATACAAATACCGGCTTCCAGCAGTCGTACCAGCGGCAAGGCCGCCCCTCCGCATCTGTTAAGATACCAACGCATTCCGCAACTTCCCAGGGCAATTCCAATCATGAACAGGGCAATGATAATTCCGATCTGCTTATAAATATACCCGTAAAAATTCTGAAACATGAAAAGCAGAATCAGCTCCAGCGCCATGCCTGCATAACCCGTCGAACCTATTACCCAGCATATGCTGTATTTCTCGAAAGCGCTTCCATCTTTTTTGCACAGCAGCAAAAACAGAATCATGGCGATTATCGCCATGACAACAAAAACCAGCCGGACTCTTTTTGCGTACAGCATATCGAGAATCGACTCCACTCCCCGCTCCCCGAAGATATTTTCCCACAGAACAAGGTTCAAGTAATAGGTAATTGGGTGAAAGTCCCTGTTCAACGGTGGCGGCTCCGAGCGGAACAATTTCTGCTGCAAAAAGTCGATCTTTTCCTGCTGAACAATCCAGGTAAACAGTTCCGGCGTAAAATGGCGCGTGACAATACGGCGCTCTTGGTATCGCTCGGTAAGCACAGATGGATCGGAGGAAAAAGCCCCCTTGCGTGTCGAGGCAATAAAGTGATTACGCTCACCCGGAACAGCCACCACATACGGAAAGACATCGACGAATCCCCGAAATATTGATGCATTGTAGTCAGCCGTTTGTCGGTCGATATAGTGTTCGGTTGAGGACATGCCGATAATAAACACCCCGCCCTCATTAAGTATATTTCGCACTTCCCTGAAAAATTCAATGGTGAAGTATCTATTGAGAAGTGCGGTTGCGGGATCGGGCACATGTACCATAACCAGATCATAACGCTTGAAGGTCTCTTTCACATAACGGCGGCCATCCATGTAGGAAAACGTCACCCGTTCATCACGCAGTGCCCTACTGTCTTCAGAAGTAAGATACGGCCGCACCATTGCGGGAATTGTTGGATCCAGCTCAATACAGGTAACCGACTCAACCGGGTGTTTTAATACTTCCCTGATAAATCCTCCGGAGGTTTCACCTATCATCAAAACCTGCCCGGGGGCAGGATGTTGGCACAGGTAAAAATGGGCTTTAAGCGACGATTGATATGCATCGGGAAAGCTGGACACTAACAAACCATTTGAATACAGACTGTACTGACCGCCGCCTTCAGCCAGGACAATATGCTGATAACGCGAATCTGCAGAGTCGACAATACGCAGACCTGAATGAAATGTTTTCCAACGGATACCATTCAGGTATCTGTCGGCGGCTTCCCAGCCGCCTGAGCCGACTGCAACGGCATCAGTCACAATGAAGAGCATCAGAACAGCTTTCAACCAGTGCATCCGGCCGGTATCGGCCTGGCTGTATACATACAGGAGGCAGCACACGCACATGAGCAGAGCACCCCAGGCAAAAACAACCATGGGCGCAATCCGGGGGATCAAAACAAAGGAAATCAGAAAACCGCCTACAAGGCTTCCCACTGACTCCCAAACATAAATCCATCCGATACTGCCGCTGTCCGGATCGCGGTCACGTATCAATATCCGGCAAGCCAGCGGAAACAGAAGCCCGACCATAAAGCTGAACGGACACAGGGCAAGTGCCGCGCCTGACAGCATCTGCTTCAATGATGCGTACGCCCCCGGTTCTACATCAAAGAGCACCAGCATGCATCGCATACAGGGAATCAGCACAAGGGGGAGAAGAGCCAAAATGAGCACATGGATAACAAATGCACATTCCTGGTTACGGATTTTGGCCCCAATCCACCCTCCGGTTCGGGCACCGAAACCGACACCGGCAAACCAAGCCGCAAAAACCACCCCCAGGCAAAGCTCATTACCGAAAAACACCACCAGCAGCTCTCTGATAAAATACACTTGGGCTGCCAAAGCATAAGCACCGATGAGAAAATAAAGCGCGGTTAAAACCGAATAGGCCAAAACGCCGACACCTCCATAGAAGTAAATCTAAACGTATTTCATATAGTTCCCCGGAACGGTTTCCGGGAAGTGCCTTATGGATATATTTAGCATTTAGATAGCATTTTTTTATAACAAAAAAACATTGTTTTATTTATTTTTTTTTATTATTACTTTCATATATATACCAAATCCAACATGAGGCTCTTTCTATGGAAAATGAAAGAAGAAAACAGACACGTGTTCCAGTCACCTTCGAAGTCGTCGTTACCACCCAGGGTCAAAAAATTCCCATTAAAACAAAAAACATAAGTCTGCGGGGAATGCTTTGTCCGCCGGATACCCATTTCACTGTGGGAGAAACCTGCACAGTGGAGATTACCTTGAATGAGGAAATTACCATTACGTTGGAAGGGAAGATCTTGAGAACCCGGAGTGACGGGACGGGCATCTATTTCAGCGGCATGGATGAAGACAGTTTTTATCATCTGAAACGGCTCGTTCAATACAACACTACCGACCCCGACGCGATTGACGAGGAGCTTTCCTCTGCTGGATCCGGCAGGTGACATTCTGACAATGCTCTGATAATGAAAAACGCATCCGACTTTTTCGACAATCTTCCTTTTATTCTTCAACCGGACACAGTTGTTTTCGGCATACCGGCACCCACCGGCCTTGCCGTCCTGGGTATTATTTTTGTCACTCTTGTTTTTCGGCAGCTTTTTTCGATCCTGATAATCAACTATCTGAAAAGACTTGCCGCCCGCACAGCCACCGAACTTGACGACACGTTGCTCACCGTTCTGGAAAAACCCCTCGGCGCCTTAATTGTGCTGGCCGGATTTATGCTTGTGCGCATCCTGCTTGTTTCCTATATCAATCCGGGCCTCGATGAAATACTGCAAAGCATCCTCCAGTTTTTCCTGGTAATCATACTCTGCTGGTTCATATACCGTAGCGCCGATGTGTTTACCATTTTTTTGGAAAAAATCACCCGGCGGACAATGTCCGAACTTGACGACCTGCTGCTGCCCTACATAACCAAAGTCATTAAATTGCTGGCGATTCTTGTCGCCGTTATAAAGGGTGCAGAAATATTCCTGGGTATGTCGGCAACATCTCTGATCGGCCTGCTGGGAGGTATGGGCCTGACACTTGGTCTTGTGTTTAAAGACATCATTGCCAACTGGTTCGGCTGCGCCGTTATCTATATCGACAATCTTTTCAGGGAAGGCGACTGGGTACAGTTGGATGACGGCTCCGTAGTGGATTCCGATGTTGAAGCTATCGGTATTCGCAGTACCACATTCAGGAACTTTGATAAAACCGTTTCCATTGTTCCCAATGCCGTCATTGCAAGTGCGGTTGTCAAGAACTGGTCCAGGATGTACAAACGGCGGGTTAAGTACACCTTCAAAATCGACGGCATTTCCGCCGAAAAAACAGAACGCATCCTTACCGGAATCCGTTCGACGATTGAAAACGATCCGGACATTCATCAGGAATTTCATATGGTAAACTTCCGCACCATGGAAGGCAATGCCCGCTCTATCCGGCTCTACTATTTCACCAAGACCACCGACTGGAAAGAGCATGAGCAGGTGCGTGAAAATATCAACCTGAAAATTCTCAAGCTTTTTGAAGCGGAAAATATCGACAGGCTGGCCTACACCATCGTTGACTTAAGCGATGATCGACCCCGCGATTTCCAGGTTAACCACGACGCATAAAAAGAGTGGGCCTTATTCTGCATAGTGCCGATGTGCTGCATGTACCATCAAACAACCAAGCACCATCCAACCCGTGATGTTACTCCCTTCCCGATCCACATAACCTGATACCCTTTGTATCATCAAACAGATTAGTCCCAAAGCAGTGAGCGCAACGCGGTAGATGAGCGTTTTCCTGCCGCCTACCGGAGAGCTTCCTGTATCATCTGCACATCTATCCATGTCTCCTTTTTACGTGCCGGGGTACGCAGAAGATACGAGGGGTGGTAGGTGGGCATAACCGGTATGGAGCCGAAACGGTGAAACCGCCCCCGCAGTTTTGTGATACCGGCATCTGTTTGCAGCAGGGCCTGGGCGGCGATTCTTCCGAGGGTACATATTATCTGCGGCTGAATAATTTCCAACTGCCTGTGCAAAAAAGGAATGCAGGTTGCAATTTCATCTTCAGCCGGGTCCCGGTTAGAGGGCGGACGGCATTTAATCACATTGGCAATATACACTTCAGACCGGCCCATCTTGATTGCCTCGATAATCCGGGTCAGCAATTGCCCCGCCTTCCCCACAAAAGGCCTGCCCTGCACATCCTCATCCGCCCCGGGAGCCTCACCTACAAAAACCAGGCGGGCATAGGGGTTCCCTTCGCCGAAAACGATCGATTTTCTGCCGGCCGAAAGGCCGCACCGTGTGCATTCACCCAGCTCTGTTCGAAGGTCTTCGAGCAGGGCTGCTTTGTCAGTCGGCTCCGTTGCAGGCGCTCCATCCTGATTCGTATTTCGAAAGAAACAGGTGCGGCCTGAAAGATTTTGCACCCGGCAGTGGACTTTCAGGCTTTCCGCCAGGGAGTTCAATTCGTTGTGCTTTTGTACAGGTGTACTCATGTCCGTATCTCCGGGACAGCGGCTAACAGCTCAGTTGCCGCGTCTCTAAAAGCCGTGCAATTCTATCAAGCAGGTGCTCGGCCACCTCTTCCTTGCTCATGACAGGCAACTCATCAACCGGGCCGCCTGCGGTAATAATAGAAACCTTGTTCACATCAACCGCAAAACCGGTCTCACTGCCGCCGACATCGTTTGCAACGATCATGTCAAGATTCTTGCGTTCCAGTTTTTCCTGGGCATGGACAATAAGGTCCTGGGTCTCAGCCGCAAACCCCACCAGGATGCGGTTCCCTTTTTTCTTCCCCAGTGTCGCCAGGATATCGGTGGTTCTTTCAAGCTCAAGGTTCGGACTGTCATCCTGCTTTTTGATCTTCTGATCCGACACGCTCCGCGGACGATAGTCGGCCACGGCAGCCGTTTTTACAATAATATCGGACGGTTCAAAATAGCGGTCCACGGCGTCGGCCATGTCGCGAGCACTTAAGACCGGCACAAAACGAACGTTCCGTGGAGGTGCTATACTGACAGGGCCGCTTATCAGGGTAACCGCGCCGCCGCGACGGCAGAAAGCCCTGGCTATGGCAAAGCCCATTTTACCGGAAGACGGATTTGTCATGAACCGAACCGGATCGAGGGGTTCGCGGGTCGGACCGGCAGTAACAAGCACGTTTTTACCCGAAAAATCACGGGGTGAAAGCACCGTAATCATTTCATCGACAATATCGTCGATCTCGGCAAGCCTGCCTTTCCCCTGGGTGCCGCAGGCCAGATCACCGGTTGCAGGCTCAATAAAATGATACCCCAGATCTTTAAGCGTAGTGATATTTCTCTGCACTATGGGATTTTCCCACATATTTACATTCATGGCCGGAGCGATTAAAACAGGGGCCCGCGTTGCACTTATCACCGTCGAAAGCATATCATCGGCAATGCCGCCGGCAATCTTGCCGATGGTGTTGGCGGTGGCAGGGGCAACTACAAGCAGGTCGGCCCTCTCGGCAAGAGAAATGTGGCCGATCTCCTTTTCCTCGTAAAGGGAGAACAGTTCCATAACCACCGGATTGACGGATAGTGTCTGAAGAGTCAAAGGCGATATGAATTCGCGTGCGCTCTCGGTCATGACAACATGAACCTGTCCATCCTGTTTGATGATCTGCCGGACAAGTTCCGCAGATTTATACGCGGCGATACACCCCGTAATACCGAGCACAATCTCTTTATTCCTAAATCCCGTCATTTTGCACCGCCCTGCCGTTAATAAACCGAAGGCCCCTGTAAATATAATGCAAACCGGACATAACGGTACATGTACCGGTCATCCAGCAGGCACTCAACAGAAAGGCCGCCCTGCTGGGTGCATCAATACGTGCGATAGCCGAAACGTCTTCAATACTGAACAGCAATGCCGCAGCAATGGTAACAATTTGAAAAAACGTTGTACATTTACTGAGCAGGCTCGGTTTAATTTCAGGCTGATACCCGTTCAGCCACATGATGATAATCCCCATGGAAATAATAATATCACGGCTGACCACCAGTATCGCCAGCCAGCGTGGTATAAGCCCCATTAACGCAAGGGCTACAAAGGCGCTTGTCAGGAGCAGCTTATCGGCTATGGGATCCAGATATGCACCCAGGGTAGTCTTCAGTTTAAACCGGCGCGCAATGAATCCGTCGAGTGCATCCGTAACCGCTGCCAAGCCGAATATCACAAAAGCTTCCATATGCCGATTGTAGCTAAGCAGGATAATGAACAGCGGAATCAGAACAATGCGGAGCATTGATAAAAAGTTTGGTATATTCATGTGTCCACTGTATAAAGCTTTCTCACCTCCGACAACGCACTCTTTCTGTACATCTACGGGAGCAGATGGAGCTTCAAGTATCCTGCTGCTCCTGTGCGCTGACTGCTGCACCCGGTTCTGCGGGTGACACTTTAAGTGAGATATTCTGTTCCTCTACCGTCAGCACTTCAACAGCATGTCCTGCAACTCCCTTTTCATAGAGCCGCTGGAGAACGGCCGCGCTTTCATGGGGAGTCTGCACATGTATTTTCCACTCTTCCTTCTCATCAATTTTACGTGTTTCAAGGAATTCCATTTGCGGAAACGACGCTTTCATTGCCGAAACAAACGTGTCGAAACCTTCCTGTAGAACAGGTTTTGCGAAGCGTATGGTAAAAGCATAGTCATGCACACTGCGCATCTGCATATAGAGCGTATCAATAATCTGTCCGGAAATATTGCCGCAGGCCTTGTCGATTGCGTCCGTAATGGCGGCGCTTTCGTCAATGTGCATGCCGAGAGCATAGGTAGTGGTTTGAATAACGGACGCTTTTTTTAATACATCAATCACCTGCACACTCATATCACACTGAACACTCTCTATTGACGAAAGCTTCTTTTCCACTGCCCGCATCAGCCCGGCCTTGCCGATAATGACTATTCGGGCACCGAGGAGTGAAGCGTACTGCGACAGAGACGCCACGTCCGGCGTAAGCGTGTCGCCGAGGGCGTCATACGGCACGGGAGGCGCGGACACATCGAAAGGATTCAGTATAATTGCACCTTTTCTGCGCAAATTGCTTTCGAGTTGGTCCTGGCTCCTGTACCGTGCAGAACCCGGCTCAATTGCTGAAGACCACCAGTATGTTTCTTCAGGTGCATCAAGACCCTTCTCTGCAATCATTACCAGCATCTTCACCGCCTGCTGTTTGCTGGACACGATACCCATGGAAACCAGATCCGCCTTCAGGGTATCCTGCTGTACATACCCTTCAATGGTTACATGATAACTGTCGAACAGGGCCGTTTCACTGACAATTTTAAAGCGCTCCAGGTAAACATCGGGTCGGCTGAAAAAAAGATTGCTCAGGGTTAAAAAATACTTTTTGACTTCATCTATGGACAACTGGGAGGCAACCGCCTCCATCACAGCTTTTCCCTGGGCATCCACCAGTGCTTTATGCCGTGCTCCGGCAACATCTCCTTCAATAATACGGGCGATCCCGTGACCGGTATACCCCCCCTTTTGAAGCTCCTGCCCATCTGCCTGCGGCACCCTGAAGAACAGCAGAAAACAGATTGCTGAAAATACCGCCGCGTTACGCACTGTCCCGATCTGCACTACCATATACATCCACCTCACCGTTCAAAAAAATCATCACTCGCAAAGAAGCCTGCTAACTTACTGTTTTATCTAATTATTTAACTAAGGCTCTCCGCACTGTTGCTTACCATAGTAATTAAGATTCAGGCATTATTCAAGAAATTTTTCACCAGACCCACAACCTGGTCCTGCTTTTCAGGGAGCTTGACCCACACAAGGTCAGCGTCTTTCCGCAGCCAGGTAAACTGGCGCTTGGCAAAACGCCTGGTTTCCTGTTTGATGAGTTCAACCGCTCTTTCAAAAGACACCTTACCGGCAATACAGGCGGCCATCTGCCGGTAGCCGATACTCTGCATGGCTTTCAAATCCGGGGAATACCCCTTTTCGAGCAGGCCCTCCACTTCTGAAAACAAACCTTCCTGCACCATGTGCTCAACCCGTAGCCCGATACGGGTATACAGAATTTCCCGGTCACGGGTGAGACATATTTTCAGGCAATCAAACGGGCTGTCCTGAAACCGGTGTTTCAGGTGATGTTCCGACAAAGGCATCCCGGTCAGATGATATACTTCCAGTGCACGCACAATACGCACGGTATCATTTGGGTTTAACTTTTCAGCCGATTCCGGATCGACCTCCTGCAATCGGGCCCATAAAACAGTTTTATCAAGGGCTTGCAGTTCATCCCTCAGGACAGGGTCCTGCTCCGGTGCGCTGAAAAGACCCTGGGTAAGTGCTTTAATATACAGACCGGTTCCGCCCACAACAACAGGCACATTTCCACGGCCGGAGACTTCACCGACCAGCCTCCTGGCCGACTCCATAAAACGGGCTGCGTTAAAATCCTCATCGGGGTCGACAATGGAAAAGAGATGGTGAGGGGCGGCACGCATTTCCTCAGGGGTCGGCTTGGAGGTGCCGATGTCCATGTAGCGGTAGAACTGCATGGAATCGGCATTAATCACCTCTATCGAAAGCGCACCGGCAAGGGCCGATGCAACAGCGGTTTTTCCCACGCCGGTAGGCCCCTGGATAATGACTACTTTCGGTTTTTGATCAGATTTCGGCATACTCATTAAAAACAAACAGATTGATTGAGGTAGAGAAATTTTTGCGGGACAACACCGGTACATCAGGTGGCCGTTATTTCCCGGCCTCTGTCTTCAGAAGATTTTTTCACCTTCACTTCGTGCAATAATGACCGATCCGCAGGAGTCACTCCACACATTTATCGAGGTACGCATCATGTCCAGGACCCTGTCTACGGCCAGAATCAAACCAAGCCCCTCCAGCGGCAGGCCCACAGCCTTCAGAATGATGGCAATCATCACCATCCCGGCCATGGGGATTGCTGCGGCGCCGATACTGGCCAGCAACGCCGTCAACACAACGATAAACTGCTGAAAAAAACTCAGTTCTATACCATAGGCCTGGGCGATAAACATGGCGGCAACACATTCATACAGGGCGGTGCCGTCCATGTTGACGGTTGCACCCAGGGGCAGCACAAAACCACTGACCTCTTTTGACACTCCGGCATTTTTCCTGACCGATTCCATAGTAAGCGGGAGTGTGGCCGCCGATGAGGCCGTGGAAAACGCCGTCATGAGCGCACCCGATACCGCCCGCACAAGGGCCGTCGGCCGCACCCGGCCGATAACCATCAGCAGCAGGGGTAACGTAACCACAGCGTGAAAGCCGAGGCCTAGAACAACGGTAAGCATATATCGGCCCAGCGGAAGGAAGACGGAAAGTCCGCTTTCGGCCGTAACATCAGCTATAAGCGAACATATCCCCAGGGGGGCAAACAGAATGATAAAACGGGTAATACGCATCATGACATCAAAAAAATCCTGAAACAACTGCGTCATGCGGCTCCGGCAGCCATCAGAAGTTCGCGTAATAAAAAAACCGAAAAGGAGCGAGAAAAAAATGACCGACAAAACATCGCCCTGGGCCATTGATGCAATGGGGTTTGTCGGTATAATTGATATCAAAACGTCACCGATTTTGTCGATATCAACCGGCAGATTGACCGCTTCCTGCTGCAACCCAAGGTCTGCTCCGCTTCCGGGCTTGATCAGGTTTACCAGCATCAATCCGGTCAAGATAGCCAAAAGGCTCGTGGAAATATAGTACACAATGGTTTTGAATCCCAGCTTGCCGAAACGGCTTCCCGAACCGATTCCCGCAACCGATGAAACAATCGATGCGATAATCAGCGGCACAATAATCATTTTGAGCGCCCGGAGAAACACCGTTCCGATCACGGCCAGCGGCCCCGTTACCATATCCTCAAAGCCGAACATCCGCGAAAGTACGCCGAGAACAAGCCCCAGGCACAGCCCGATAAAAATCTGCCAGTGTAATGCCGGTTTTTTCATAAAAAATCCTGTTTAAGCTGTCCCACTCGCTCACTCCCCGATACAAAACCCAGCACCTGGAGCAGTGTAATTACTCTATACTGAATTTCATTATAGACATGGTTTTTTTTATATATCAAATATAATTTTATAATTTATTGAGTAAACAACCGGGCTCAAAAAGCCCGGCTTGGTATTTCAGCCTGAGGCAGAAATACCAAGGTCCACGATAGTGGACAGGTTTCCGGTAAACAATGATTGACAAACACCCGGTGATACGTTTAGCATTATAAAAATCCATGCAATTACCATTAAGGGAGCTACTATGAAAACAGCCTTACTTACCGGGGTTACCGGGCAGGATGGAGCTTACTTATCGGAATTTCTCATTACGAAAGGATACCATGTTCACGGTATCAAACGGCGGTCATCCCTGTTTAATACCGATAGAATCGACCACCTCTACCAGGATCCCCACGAGCAGGATGTGCGATTCACCCTGCATTACGGCGACCTGACCGACTCCACCAATTTGATCAGGATCATTCAGGAAATTCAGCCCGACGAAATCTACAACCTTGGCGCTCAGAGTCACGTGCTGGTGTCCTTCGACACACCGGAATATACGGCAAATGCCGACGGCATCGGAACACTGCGGGTACTGGAGGCCATCCGCATTCTCGGCCTTGAAAATAAAACCCGTTTTTACCAGGCATCAACCAGCGAGCTGTACGGCAAAGTGCATGAAACCCCCCAGACCGAAAAAACACCGTTCTACCCGCGCAGCCCGTACGGCGTTGCCAAGCTCTACGGCTACTGGATTACGGTTAATTACCGTGAGGCCTACGGCATTTTTGCAAGCAACGGGATCCTCTTCAACCACGAATCGCCCTTGCGTGGTGAAACATTTGTTACCCGTAAAATCACCCGGGGTATCAGTCAGATTGCCCAGGGGTTGCAGGACAAACTGTTTCTCGGAAACCTTGATGCCCAGCGCGACTGGGGGCATGCCCGCGACTATATCGAGGCAATGTGGCTCATCCTGCAGCACGACAAACCCGACGATTTTGTGATTGCAACCGGCCAGACCCATTCTATCCGCAACTGCGTGGAACTGACCTTCAGCAGGCTGGGTGTTGAAATAGGATGGGAAGGAAAGGGCAGCGATGAAAAAGGTATTATACGGTCCTTACACGACCCTGCCCTTCCCGACTTACAGGATGATGAATTTATATCGTGCCGCAACAATAACCTCAGGCCCGGCCAGGTTGTAGTAGAGATTGACCGGCGCTATTTCAGGCCTACGGAAGTCGACCTGTTACTCGGCGACGCAACAAAAGCCAAGATAGAGCTTAACTGGGAACCTAAAATCAGTTATGAGGATATGATTGCTGAAATGGTGCTGTATGATTATCGACAATCAAGCAAAGAAGCCCACCTGAAACGTCACGGATTTCAAGTCAACCAAAGGCATGAATTATGAACAGGGACTCTTTCATATATGTTGCCGGGCACCGCGGCCTTGTGGGCAGCAGCATTGTGCGCAAGCTTGAAGAACAGGGCTTCAGAAACCTTATCACCCGGACCCACACCGAGCTGGACCTGACCTGCCAGGCCGCAACCGACCTTTTTTTCAAAGAGTACCGGCCTGAATACGTCTTTCTGGCGGCAGCAAAAGTAGGCGGCATCGTGGCCAACAACACGTATAAGGCGCAATTTATTTATGAGAATCTGGCCATCGCCTGCAATGTTATTCATTCCGCCCATACACACGGCACAAAAAAACTGCTCAACCTGGGGTCCTCATGCATTTACCCGCGGCTTGCATCACAGCCGATTAAAGAAGACTGCCTTTTAACCGATTCCCTTGAGCCGACAAACGAGCCCTATGCCGTGGCAAAAATTGCAGCCATCAAACTGTGCAGATACTATAACGAGCAGTATGGCTGCAATTTCATATCGGGCATGCCGACCAACCTGTACGGACCCAATGACAATTTCGATCTTGAAACGTCACATGTCCTTCCGGCACTGCTCAGAAAATTCCACATGAGCAAACTGGTCCAGGACGGCAACACTGAACAGCTTGAAAAGGACATACGCAGATTCGGCCCGGTTGATCCGGAGTTTTTGCAGCATCTGAAAGAAAAGCAGGAGGTGATTCTTTGGGGAACAGGGGCTCCTTACCGCGAGTTTTTGTATAATGACGACCTGGCCGATGCCTGTCTTTTTCTGATGCAAAACCATTCGGCACAGGATATCGGCGAGTTCATTAATATCGGCACCGGCATGGATACAACAATAAAAGAGTTGGCCGAACTGGTTAAAGAAACCGTCGGGGCAGAAGCGGCAATACACTGGGACGCCGGTAAACCCGACGGCACGCCTCGCAAGCTTCTTGATATCGGCAAAATCACATCCCTTGGCTGGCAGCCCAAAACCGACCTGAGAACCGGCCTGCTCAAATATTACGAATGGTATAAAAAAGAGAGCGGGTGCTAGACGCTTGTCGGAACACCTTTAAAAACGGGGAGGCTGTTGGAGAAGGCCCAGATACAAGGCGCGCGAAATCTTGAGGAATGAGGCGTACTTGACTGTACGTCGCAGTGACGAAGGATGAGCGCAACACAGTAGATGGACGTTCTCCGACAGCCTCCTAGAAATCCTGAAGGCCAAAGCTGCTGTCTGTGTTTTTAGCAGCATCAGGAAAGGTAAGGTTTACCGGTTGGCCCTCGTTGCCCGGTATGTCGATGGGGATATCATTATAGAAAAGCCTGATTCCGCCCGCGTTCCCGATACGAACACGCATCGATTCACTGGCGGACTTTCTGTACGACTCGCCTTCACGTAACATTATCTCAAACGGTTCTGAGTCATTAACCTCGATCCTGATCCAGGTCAGCTCGCTGGCAACAAACTTGACCATGAATTTTTTTTCTTCTGTTGCCTTAACCTCTGTGTCCGACTCTTGAACAACCGGCGCCGGGGTACTCACACTCTGCTGTCCTTTATGCGGCGGGACTTCAGCCCGCTCAACAGCAGTCGGCTCCGGCGGGACTTCAGCGTTTTGGGTGACGGAAACAGGCTCAACTGCGGGCCCGGCGTCTGGAGATGATGTGTCCATAGAGCTAAAGTAATACGCGCAATACAGCAGCACTGCTATGCAGACAAGGGCCAGACCTGCAAATACCGTACTCCTGGTTATCACTGGCGGCGCCTGCCCCTTAAGCTCCTTTTGTGGCTCCCATTTCCCGCAATCAAGCAACTCGGTATCATACATCTGGATCACTTCATCCGGATCGAGACCAAGCTCACTGGCGTAAATCCTCAGAAACCCGCGTACATATGACTGTGGCGGCAGGAAATCCCCCTTGCCGTCTTCCAGTGCCGCAAGGGTCGACTTACCGATACGCGTAGCGTTTGCAACCTCGCTCAGGCTTTTCTGTTGTTTTTCCCGTTCGGTTTTTAAAAAAGAACCTACGGTTTCCATAAAACAGCACCATATAAAAGATATCACACTTTTATACTCTTTTATTTGATTGATATCATGTACTCATAGAATAAACAAGCTAAAAATAAAAAATCTTGCTAAAAAAATGTGCATTTGCTATATTTTTTGCTGGATTTAGTAACGTTTACGCGCCAAATCATCGGGCGCGTTCTTCTATTTTGGTTAAAAGCATGAAAAAGATTCTGACGATTGCCGCATCCGATTCCGGCGGTGGCGCCGGCATTCAGGCCGACATAAAAACAATCACAATACTCAATGGGTATGCAATGAGTGCGGTAACCGCGCTCACCGCCCAGAACACCCTCGGGGTCCAGGCCGTGCATCCGGTTCCTACCGAATGTGTTCAACAGCAGATTGAGGCTGTATGCAGCGATATCGGGGCCGATGCCGTTAAGACGGGGATGCTTTTGAATGCTGAAACAATCAGCACCGTCTCCCGTCAACTGCGGCAACAGAACATTCCGCTTGTAGTGATCGATCCGGTGATGCGGTCGACATCGGGAGACACCCTGCTGGAAGAAAACGCTGTAGAGGCACTACGGCAGGAGCTGCTTCCCCTGGCTACCATGGTAACCCCGAACCTTGACGAAGCTTCCACTCTGGCAGGCATGACGGTCGACTCAATTGAGACCATGCAGGAAGCTGCCCGCAGCATACACGGAATGGGGCCCCAATATGTTCTCATAAAAGGCGGACACCTGAGCCGTGAGTGCACGGATGTGCTGTTTGACGGTGAGGGGTTTACGGAATTCACTGCTCCCCGGGTAGACTCCGACAACACCCACGGCACCGGTTGCACACTTTCGGCCGCAATTGCAACACTGCTGGCGCAGGGGCTTCAGGCAACACAGGCTGTACAGGCTGCAAAGGATTTTTTAACCGACGCCGTCAGAAACGGCCTGCCCCTCGGCAAGGGACACGGCCCGACAAATCCGTTTGCACGGGTGGCACGCGATGCACACTTGCAGCGCTGCACCACGTCCCTGATGGAGGCTTTCAATAAACTTGAAGCGGCAAAAATCGGGAACCTTATTCCCGAAATACAGTCAAACTTCGGCTATGCCCTGCCCGGCGCTGAAACAGCCACTGATGTTGTGGCATTCCCCGGCAGAATTATTCGATTCGGCAATACCATTAAGCACCTTGCAGCACCCGCCCCGGGCAGCTCACAGCATATTGCCAAAATAATACTAACCTCCATGAGATACTTCAGTACATACCGGGCGGCAATGAATATTTGCTGGACCCCTCAGTTGATAGATACATGCAGAGCCATCGGTTTGACGGTGGATTCATTTGATCGTCGGCTGGAACCCGCCGACGTTAAAGAGCGCGAAGGATCGACTCTGGAATGGGGAACACAGCAGGTGCTTTCGAAATCCTCCACCCCTCCCGACGTTATTTACGACGAGGGAGATGTCGGCAAAGAGCCGGTTTCGCGGGTACTTGGCACCGATCCGATTGATGTCGCCGATAAAATTATTAAAATTGCGAAGGAGATAAGTCAGACATGTTGATTGAAAACGCCCGCAAAGGCATTGCTACACCTGAAATTAAAAAGGTGGCCGAAATAGAACAGGCCGACGAACAGTACCTGATCAATGAAATCAGTGCCGGAAGGGTCATTATTCCTGTAAACAAAAACCACCGGTCCATAACGCCCATGGGCATCGGCAAGGGATTGCGTACAAAAATCAATGCCAACATCGGCACGTCTAAAGACTGCATCAGCCTTGATGAAGAGCTGCAAAAGCTGGACATCGCCGTAGAAGCCGGCGCCGACACGATCATGGACCTGAGCACCGGCGGCGACATCGACAACATTCGTAAAGAAGTCATCCGCCATTCCACTGTTCCCATCGGCACAGTCCCCCTGTATCAGGCGGCGATCGAAGCGGCCCGCAACAAAAAAGCCCTGGTCAACATGACCGCCGACGACCTGTTTGACGTTATCGAACGCCAGGCCGAAGACGGCGTCGACTTTGTTACGGTACACTGCGGCCTTACCTCGGAAGCGGCAACCAGAATCAAACGCGAAGGAAGAATCATGGACGTGGTGAGCCGGGGAGGCTCATTCACCGTTGCCTGGATGATACACAACAAGCAGGAAAACCCTCTCTATGCCCAGTACGACCGCCTGCTTGATATTGCCCGCACCTATGATATGACCCTGAGCCTTGGCGACGGATTGCGGCCGGGGTGTCTTGCCGACGCAACCGACCGCGGACAGATCCAGGAGCTGATAACCCTTGGCGAACTTTTCCAGCGTGCCCTTGAAAAGGACGTACAGGTCATGATTGAAGGCCCCGGGCATGTGCCGATCAACCAGATAGTCGCCAACATGCAGATTCAGAAACGGCTCTGCAACGATGCGCCGTTTTACGTCCTGGGCCCGCTTGTAACAGATACGGCCCCGGGTTACGACCACATCACCTCAGCCATCGGCGGGGCCATTGCCGCCAGCCACGGGGCCGACTTCCTGTGCTATGTTACCCCGTCGGAGCATCTGAGCCTGCCGACCATCGATGATGTGCGTGAAGGTGTTATTGCCTCTAAAATTGCTGCCCATGCCGCCGACATTGCCAAAGGTGTACCGGGCGCCATGGAGCGTGATATCGAGATGTCCAAATGCCGGAAAAACATGGACTGGGAAGGCCAGTATCGCCTCTGCCTCGACCCCAAACGCGCCCGGCAGGTCAGGGACAGCCGCGCACCGGTCGACAGTGACGTATGCACCATGTGCGGTGAGTTTTGCGCCATCAAAGTGCTGAACAATGAACCTGACTGGGATTTCGGTAACGGCAAAGGGTAATATATCCGGTACGCATGCGCAGTAGAATACCTTGCCAGGCTTGAATCGGTTATGAAGCGATGGAAGAGAGATAGTACCCGGCGAATTACTGCGTTGGCACTTGTTCCTTTAGTGCGGCAATAAGCTTGCGGTGGGCCTCAAAGGCCACATGGGGCAGGCTGTGTAAATCAAAAAAAGCCACTTCCTCCATATCGTCGGCGGCCCGGGGTGTAGACCCTCCGGCCTCAACCCGGTACCCGAAAATAATCACCCCGCCATAGGTGGCGCTGTTCTGATAGAAACACCCCACAAACGACATCACCCTTCCTTCGAGTCCGGTTTCTTCACGAAGTTCGCGCAAAGACGCTTCTTCCATGGTTTCACCCATCTCAATAAAACCGCCGGGCAGACACCACTCTCCCCGGGCAGGATCAACCGCGCGCTTGCCCAGCAGGAGTTGGTTAGCACCGTTTAAAACCAGGGCTGTAGCAGCGGGCAACGGATTCTGATAATAGATTGCATCGCACTGCGTACACACCAGCCGTTCACGGCCTTCGGCGTGCCTGCGTGTCAGCAATCCACCGCAATAGGGACAATAGGTAATTTCTTTCGGCATAGTGAAATAATCCTCACCACAGGCAGAATCGTAAGAAGCACCCCATAAGGGTGCCTGATAATCGCCACACTAATATATTCAGTATTGATTTCTACCGTTGATTAGCTACGGGCCTTCTTAATCCCATTGCAACGCGGCCGAGTGCAGCGATTTCAGGAGGAAATAAGGGTCGACATGTTTGAGCCCCTTTTTTCAGGGGCGAGTTTGTTGACCCGCCGACTGAAATCGTGCCGCGAGGGTATCCCGCCTGCCAAGGCGGGACAAGTTGCAGGGCGCCCTTTCTTTTGCCTCCTTTTCTTTGGGGCGAACAAAAAAAAGGGGGAGAAGACGCGCAGCGTCTTATAAACGCATTCTCTTCGAATCGCTAAAGGCTATTCGGGTCGCACGGCTGAAGCCATGGTTTTAGGAACCGTACTAATAGCCTTTGCTTTACAGCGACAATAGGTGGTCGCAATCCAGATAAATCGAGGAGGATGAACATTCTCCGGCAGTCTCCTACAAGTTATTCCGGATATACTCGACCGCGTTTCTAAACAACGCCAGCCCCTGCCCTTCTTCGGGCAATTCTTCCCGGGTCCAGCGGGGATGGTTGGTATAGTGCAGGTATGCTTCGGCGTGGGGCATCATGCCGAACACCCGTCCGGTGACATCACAGATACCGGCAATCGCCTCAACCGAACCATTGGGATTCAACGGATATTCCATAACCGGGCTGATGCACTCGGCATTGCTGTACTGCACGGCAATCAGGCCCTTATCCTCCAATTGCTTTAAAATTCCTGAATTATTGGGGATGAACTTACCCTCACCATGCCGGACAGGAAGATACAGATTTTTTAACCCCTTCGTAAATACACAGGGCGAATCCTCATTTACTTTCAGGTAAACCCACCGGTCTTCAAATGTTCCGGAATCGTTAAATGTGAGTGTCAATTCCTGCACCACTGCACCGTCGCAGGCCGGTATAAGCCCCAGTTTTACCAGCAACTGAAACCCGTTGCATATGCCCATAATCAGGTTTCCGTCCCGCACGAAGCGGCAGAGCTGGTTGAACAGGCTTTCACCCTGGGGTGTCCGTGCATACCTGAGCCGGGTGGCGTTGGCTTTGGCCGAACCCAGGTCGTCTCCGTCCAGGAATCCTCCGGGCAGGTTGAGAAACTGGTAGTCACTGAGTCGCTTCTCGCCGCTGAGCAATTTATAGATGTGCACTATATCAACCACATCCGCCCCGGCCAGCTTACAGGCCTGGGCCGTTTCCATTTCACAGTTTGTTCCGTTGCCGGTTATAACAAGGGCTTTTACCTTTTTAGCACCCATATTCTCCTCACACCTGCAATACGCAATCTAAATAGAAAATAGTTGAAATTCTGTCAGCAATTCTCGCCGGCATTTAAAATCGCATTGTTCGCTGCCATGCCTCTTTCAAAGCGGCAATGCCAACATCAACAACCGTTTCTCCACCAAGCCCCTGCACGCTGAAACTGCCTGTTTCAGTGACCGCGCCCACACAGGCACAATCGTTGCCGGCCAGGGCCTGTTCAAAAGCAGCGCACTTGTCCGGGGCCACGGTCACGACGAATCTGCTCTGGGATTCCGAAAACAGCAGGGTATCGTCGCGGGAAACGTCTTCCCGGGGCACCTGCCGCAGGTCGATGTCCATACCATATCCGCCTGAAAAAGCAGTCTCAGCCAGTGCCACACCCAGTCCACCGTCGGAGCAGTCATGGCACGAACGTACAAGCCCCTGTCCAATGGCGGCATTTAGGGCTTTGTATAATTTCAATGCTTTCTGCGCATCAACCCGGGGAACGCTGGAGCCGACAGCGCCATGCAGCGCATAATACTCGGACCCGCCCAGTTCATTTCGGGTTGTGCCAAGCACGTACACTTTGTCTCCCGGCGCTTTTGCGTCCATGGTCACGGCCTTCCTGACATCTGCTATACGACCCACCATTGAAAACAGCACGGTAGGTGGAATGGAAATTTTGTGGTCACCGATCATGTAATCGTTCTTCATGCTGTCTTTGCCGGAAATACAGGGGATGGTAAACGCCGTTGTGTAGTCGTACA
The DNA here is from genome assembly GCA_028282925.1 of Thermodesulfobacteriota bacterium. Classification (GTDB taxonomy): domain Bacteria; phylum Desulfobacterota; class WTBG01; order CAIYCZ01; family CAIRTM01; genus JANQGV01. The sequence goes on along the minus strand of JANQGV010000231.1, from coordinate 1,994 downwards.
GCGCCATGTTGGCCCGCACCAGTTGGGCAAGCTTGTATTCACCGTCGGGTGTTTTTTCAGAAGCAACAGGGTCGCACCAGCAGAAGTTATCGAGCCCGGCCGCGCCTTCCAATGTCCCACCGACACAGATAAAATTGCGCAGGGCCTCGTCGATGGCACACGCCATCATATGATAGGCATCGACATCAGAGTACCGGGGGCAAATGCCGTGGCTCACAACCACCCCCTGCATGCTGTCAAGCACCGGCCGCACAACGGCCGCATCACTGGGCCCGTCGTCGTGCACGCCGCACAGGGGCTTCACAACACTGCCGCCCTGCACCTCGTGGTCATACTGCCTGACAACCCACTCTTTGCTGCAGACATTGAGCCGCCCCAGGAGTTTTTGCAGCGTTTCGGTCACGTCCTCGCTGGAAAGCTCGGGCTCGGGATGCACCGGCGGCTTCCACGAAGCCTTCAGTTTCAACTGGGGCACTCCGTCGTGCAGAAAGTGCATGTCGAGATAGGCCACGGTCTGATCGCCGTAGCGCACGTGGAAAAATCCTGAATCGGTAAACAATCCGATAACGGTAGCTTCAACGTTCATCCGCTCCGCCAGTTGCAGAAACGTATCAATTTTTTCGGGTGCAATGGCAAAGGTCATACGCTCCTGGGATTCCGACACAAGAATTTCCCAGGGCTGCAGCCCTGAATATTTCAGGGGGGCCTTCTTCAAATCCAGCTCACAGCCGTTACAGAACTCGGCCATCTCGCCAACCGAAGAGGAAAGCCCTCCGGCGCCGTTATCGGTTATACAGCGGTAGAGACCCCGGTCACGGGCTTCCATAATAAAATCCGACATACGCTTCTGGGTAATCGGATCGCCGATCTGCACCGCCGTAACAGGGGAACCCTCATGCAGTTCTTCGGACGAGAATGTCGCCCCGTGAATACCGTCTTTCCCGATTCGCCCGCCGGTCATAACAATGATGTCACCAGGCCGGGCCTCTTTATCTTCCGACGGCTCACCCAGGATGGTGCGCGGCATAATACCTCCCGTGCCGCAATACACCAGGGGCTTGCCCAGGAACCGGTCGTCGAAAACGATGCTGCCGTTCACCGTGGGTATGCCGCTCTTGTTGCCGCCGTGCTCAACCCCTTCCCTGACGCCTTCAAAAATCCGGCGGGGATGCAGTATACGGGGCGGCAGTTCTTTTTCGTAAAACGGTGAGGCAAAACAGAACACATCCGTATTGAAGATAAGTTTGGCCGCCTTGCCGGTTCCCAGCGTGTCGCGGTTGACCCCCACGATCCCGGTTAATGCGCCGCCGTAAGGATCGAGAGCCGAAGGGCTGTTGTGGGTTTCCACTTTAAAAACCAGGCTGTACCGGTCGTCCCAGGCAATCACCCCGGCATTGTCCTTGAACACTGACAGGCACCAGTCGCGCTCACCCAGGCCTTTACGTATATGGTCGGTAGAGCCCTTGATATAGGTGTTGAAAATGCTGTTTATCTGTTGTTTCGTACCTTCGGTCTCGTCCGAATAGTCGATCAGGGCATTAAATATCTTGTGCTTGCAGTGCTCGGACCAGGTCTGTGCCAGCGCTTCAAGTTCCACATCCGTCACCGGGCCTGCCAGACCGGCGCGCCTGCGCTGTTCAATAACAGCCGGGTCGGTAAAATAGTTTTTAAGGGTATGCATCTCCTCCAGGTTCAGAGCCAGAAGCCCCTCGCTGCTCAGCCGCAGAAGCTGTTCGTCGGGAATGTCCAGGTCTATCTCCCGGACCTCGGCCCGGTCCTCCCCGGTGACCCGGGGCACCGCCATTCTGAGCCCTGCCTGCCGGTCAAAGTCGGCTGCCGATACAATCTCAAAATGCTGGATAAGCTCATTTGCCAGCAGCCGGGAGGCAACCTGCTCTGCACCTTCCCGTGTCATGGTGCCGCTGAACAGGTACTGGCGCGATGCATAGATTTTCTCGCCTTGACCGGGCTTACGGCCCAGGCACAATGAGGCA
>JANQGV010000107.1 GCA_028282925.1 Thermodesulfobacteriota bacterium | reverse complement strand
TCCGATCGGCCGGTCTATCTCTGGATCAAGGACGGTGCAGTGGAGATTCGGGATGCGTCGCATCTTACCGGGTATTTGACCCATGAAACCACCGATACGCTACGCGAAGAACTGGATGACAAGCGGATTAAATGTGCCGTAATAGGACCGTCCGGTGAAAAACAGGTACGCTTTGCCGCCATTGTGGATGGGCGCCGAACCGCCAGCCGCGGAGGCGTAGGAGCGGTTATGGGTTCGAAAAATCTGAAAGCTATTGCCGTGCGGGGCAGCAAAAGGGCCGAACTTGCCCACAGGGACATTTTATTGGACCTTACAAAAAAACAGGGCGCTATCGTGAGTTCCGAGCCCCGGATGCAGGGCTTCAGGCACCTGGGAACCGCGGCTGCGGTGCAGTTTACCCACGAAATCGGGCTGTACCCGGTGAAGAACTTCAGCAAGGGGGTGTTCCCTGAAGTGAACGGCAGGCTCACCGGCGCTAAAGTCGACGAAATCAAAGTGAAAGACGCCTACTGCCAGAGCTGTCCGATTCATTGCGGCAGTATCCTGCAGGTAAAAGAAGGCGATTACGCAGGCGACGAGGTTGAGGGTCCTGAATACGAGACCCTGTATTCTTTCGGCGGCGAGCTGTGCAATACCGACCTGGGCATGGTTATTGAGGCCAACCGGATGTGTGACGACTATGGTGTTGATACCATGTCGGCCGGAACCACCATCGGGTTTGCCATGGAATGTTATGAAAAGGGGATTCTCAGCAAAGACGACCTGGACGGAATCGATCTCACCTGGGGAAATCATCAGGCGATTATGGCCCTGTTGAAAAAGATCGTTACCCGCGAAGGCGTCGGCGATGTGCTGGCTGAAGGAAGCCGCGCGGCCGCCCGGAAAATCGGCAAGGGTTCTGAAAAATATTCCATCCAGGTAAAAGGGCTTGAGTTGCCGGGATATGATCCCCGGGGAGGAAAAGGTGCCGCGCTGAACCTGGCCACGGCCCCACTGGGAGCCAGTCACTGCCTGGGGCAGTGTCCCCAGGAGATGACCGGCGGACAGGTAGACCGGTTCACCCCGGAAGGTAAAGGAGCGCTGTGTAAGATCAACCAGGATAAGGTTGCAACCTTTGAAACAGGTGTGGTTTGTATTTTTCCCATGCAGTTTCGGCTGATCGGTTTTAACGATCTTGCGGAGATGCTGTATGCCGTTACCGGTATCGATGATTTCCGCAGCGAGGACTATATCAAAGAAACGGGCGAACGCATCTGGAACGTAGAACGGGCCTTTAACGTTCGGGAAGGATTCAGCCGGAAGGATGATATTCTGCCGGATCGCTTTTTACATGAAACCCAGGACGAAGGGCCGATTAAGGACCAGGTTGTTGAACTGGATGAAATGCTTGATGAGTACTATGAAGCACGCGGCTGGAATCGTGAAACAGGATATCCCTGTCGGGCAAAGCTTGAAAGCCTCGGTCTCGGCGCAATTGCCGATGAACTGGGATCCCTGGGCAAGCTTGGATAACACTCTCTACTGTTTAAAGAGCACCGGAGTATACTCATGAATATTGATACCTTTGTACATACATACCTGCGTTTTTCAGAAGACGAACTCAATAGAGATTATACGATCCCGCTGCCTGAAATTGCCGGGCTGGAGAAACAGTCTGAGTTTATCGTGCAGGGCCGGCGGGAAACAACATTTTCAACAAACATTATTACTACCTATTTCAGCAACGAACTGGGGCTGAGGGTGGTGGAAGTGTATAAAAATTCGCAGGAGGAGGTGAAGGGAATTTTTATGCGCCTGGTGGGAACCATGGTATTGCTGCGCAAAGGATATCCGTTTCTGTTTTTGGACGCGGCGGTGTCCAATGTCAGCCCCTTGACGGCACAAAAGGAAGACCTCTCAACCCGGGTCGCAATTCACATGCCCCAGGCAAATTCGGTACAACGCAGTAACCTGTTCGATAACTTGAGTAAAAAGGCAGCTGATGAAGGCTATCGTTTTACCACCCGTGAAATCGCTGCACTGCCGGACTTCTGGGGACCGATATGGTCCGCCCAGGCGGCAGGGCTTGAGCCGGACTTTATCGGCACTTTGCGGCGCTACGCATATGAATCCTACGAACTGTATTGCCGCGAAGCATCAGCCTCCCATGATTTCGACTATGTCCCTACGCAACACCAGATGGTGATGAAAAATTCGGTATCGGAATATCATCTTTTTCAGAAAATGGGACTTGCCGTTCCGGCCGAAGCCCAGGCCGCATTCTTCAGTGTGCTCTCATTTGCAGGTTGAAATGTGCGGTAGAGTGACGACATGACCGATGCCGGGCAGACACGATAGACAACAGCAGAAAAGGAGTAATGACAATGGAACCAGGATTGACCTTTGAAGACCAGCAGGAGCAGGCAAAACACTTTTTAAATAAACTCGGTATTCCTGTTAAGGAACTGGACCGCAAAGCACTTGAAGATGAATTGAAACGATTCTTACAGCACGTGCAGTGCCTGTCCCTTGCCACCATTAATCCCGATGGAACCCCCCGCCAGACCCTGCTCGACTATGTGAGCGATGGGCTCACCATTTACATTGCCAGTGCCGGGGGTGAGAAGTTTGTAAACCTGGATGCATCCAACAGGGTGTCGGTGTCGATAGGGTTTACCGGCGGCACGGTTGAGTCTGAATACGGATTGATTGTCGACGGGGTTGCCAAAGTCTACAAGGCGCCGCACCCGAAATTTGTAGCCGGCATGATGAAGATGAAAGGGTTCCTGGAAGAATGGTCGAAATCGGTACAGCCACTGGAAGGGGTTATCAAAAAGGTTGTGACCGCGCGGGTGATCAAGATTACGCCGGAGCGTATGACCTATATGAATATGCCCGAGGGTATTCCATGGATTCGCTGGGAGAGTAAATCATAGTTTTTTTGAAAAGGAGTGATGTAATGGTAAACAGGAGAATACGTTTGTTGCGCTTGATCTGCGGCCTTGTGGTATCGATTGCACTGCTTGCAGGCTATGGGTGTCAGGGCCGAGAAACCACCGTGGTGAAAACCGGGGAGCAGAAAAAAATAACGGTCGATCCCGGGTTGACCTTTGAAGACCAGCAGATACAGTCAGCCCATTTTCTTGAAAAACTGAATATACCCGCCCAAAAACTGGATCGGGATGCTCTGGAAAGCGAGATAGCTGAATTCCTGAAGCAGGTGCAGTGCCTGACGCTTGCCACCATCAACCCTGACGGTACACCCCACCAGACCATCCTTGACTATGTCAGCGACGGCACAACGATTTATATTGCAAGCGCCGGCGGGCAGAAATTTGTAAACCTGGCCCATAGCAACAAGGTGTCGGTGGCAATCGGCTATACCGGCGGCACGGTTGAGTCTGAATATGGACTTACCATCGACGGCACGGCGGAGGTGTTCAAGGCGCCGCATCCCATGTTTATGGCCGGGATGATGAAGATGAGGGGTTTTCTGCAGGAGTGGTCGAAGTCGGTGCAGCCCATGGAGGATATTCTTAAAAAAGTGGTGACCGCGCGGGTAATCAAGATTACGCCGGAGCGTATGACCTATATGAATATGCCCAAGGGGATTGCGTGGGCCAGGTGGGAAAAGTAGTAGTCTTTTCAATTGATTTTGAATTTGAAAATTTTCAATAAGACGCAAGCGCCTCCTCCTTTTCTTTGCGCGCCAAAGAAAAGGAGGCAAAAGAAAGGCGCCCTGCAACGTGTCCCGCCAGAGGCGGGATGCCCTCGCGGCACGATTTCAGTCGGCGGGTCAACAAACTCGCCCCTGAAAGACGGGGCTCAGACATGTCGACCCTTTTTTCCTCCTGAAATCGTTGTGCTCGGCTACGTTGCAATGGGACCGTGAAATTAAATCATCAATGTAGGTTACTGTAATGCTGCCATTAGTAAAGACGTACTTAATTAATTTATGATAGTCCTTTGGAACAAGGTGAAATAACTACTTCAATCATATTATTTTCATACATACAGAGATTCGCACTGGGTCGGTCTTTGCTTTTTGCAGGGCCGGCCCCTTGTGCGTTTTGAAGAGGTAGTATATTTTTGCAGGCTGTGCTATACATTTCAGTGGAAATATTTGCCACTGGAGAAAGGCTTTCGCAGGCATAAATGAACCATCCCGTTCCGCACATACTCAGCATAGTCGGACGCAAAGGTGCCGGTAAAACGACGCTCATTGAAACGGTGATTAGAACACTCACCGGGCGCGGATATCGGGTTGCCGGCGTGCGCCATTCGCCCCATACACATCCTGTGGACAAGCCCGGCAGCGACACCGGACGGTTTCGTGCAGCAGGTTCTGCGGGAGCGGCGCTTCTTGCCGCCGATGAGGCCACCCTTTTTACCGCTGTCGCGGCTTGGGACGAAAAAATCACTCTTTTGAAAAAGATGTTTTCCGACTGTCACCTGATAGTGATGGAAGGGGGATCGCAAAACAGCCGCGAAAAAATTGAAATTGTGCCGGAAGGGGAGGGGCTTGTCAGTCCGGTTGATGAAAGGCTCAAGGCGGTTGTGGGGAGTAACGGAGCCCCGGATGGCGTGCCTTTTTTCAGGGAGGGCGACACGGAAGCCCTCTGCAGTTTTATAGAAGAGTGTTATCTGCGTCCCGTGCTGTCAGCGGCTGTCTTAGCCGGTGGAAAATCAAGCCGTTTGGGCCGCAATAAAGCGTTGGTACGGATTAATGGAGAGCCTCTCATTGATCGTATGGTTCGGCAGGTAAATGTTTTCTGCAGCGATGTCAGAATTGTTTCCAACAGTCCGTCTGAATATGCCTATCTGGGGCTGGATATGTCGGAGGATATTCGTCCAGGATGCGGCCCCCTTTCGGGTATTCATACTGCACTGACTAGAAGTGCTACGGATTTTGTGCTGGTCACGTCGTGTGATATGCCCCTTATTACTGCAGACTGCCTCAAGAACCTGGTAAAAGTCTACCCCGGTTACGACATTACCATTTATAAACATAAAAATTTTGAACCCCTGTGTGCCGTCTACCGGCGCACCTGCCTGTCGGCTCTTGATGAACTCATTGACCATGAAGAGTACCGTATTATCGACCTCTTCCCCAGCCTGGCGGTACATGTGGTGCGCACCGATACACCGGACATGTTCAAAAGTATTAATACTGAGGAGGATCTGAGGTTTATACAGCAGAAATTTTCGTAGGAGGCTTTGAGATAGCGTTCATCTACGGCGTTGCACTCATCCTTCGTCACTGCGGCGTACAACCAAGTACGCCTCATTTCTCTGGATTTCGTGCGCCTTGTATCTGAACCCTCTCTCAAAGCCTCCTCTCTTATGGACGTTCCGACAGGATTACGAGCGGCGGGAGGAAAACGTCCATCTATCGCTTTGCTCTCAGCCCTCGTCATTAGAGGCTTTCTGCTGCTGCTTTGAGCGGTTTGAGCAATGCATCAAGGACCCTGAGGCCGCCCTTGCCGGTGCCTATATCCAGTCCTTTAATATTAAATCCGTGAAAATCACTTCCGCCTGTGATCAGCATCCGGTGTTTTTCTGCCAGGGCCGTATACTGTTTAGTCAAACTGCGGTTATGCTCCGGGTAAAGAACTTCGATGCCCATGAGGCCGAGGTGTATCAACTCCTTGACAAAATCTTCAAGCTCAGCGCTTTTTTTGTATTCAAGTGTAACCGGATGGGCCAGTACCGGAATACCTCCGGCTTTGCGGATTGCGGCAATGGCTTCGGCGGGCTGAAACCGGAATTTTTCAACATAGGCCGGGGCGCCCCGCTTTAAGTAGCGGTCGAAAGCCTCCCGGGGAGTCTTTACATAGCCCTTTTGCACCAGCACCTGGGCAAAATGAGGCCTGCCCACCTGGCCGGTTTCAGCCTGTTCCACAACTTCCTGAAATTCTATGGACAAACCGAGTTCCTGGAGTTTTGTTATGATCCGGGGGTTGCGCTCCTCGCGGGCTTTTTGCAGAATGGATATAGTATCGAGAAATGCTTTGTCGGTATAGTCGATGCAATAGCCCAGTATATGCAGGGTACCCTGGGGGGCTTCGGCGCTGATTTCAATGCCGGGAATCACCTCGAAGTTCTCCAGGGCTCCGGCATCAAGGGCCTCCTGAACGCCCTCAACCGTGTCATGGTCGGTGACGGCAATGGCTTTCAGCTTTTTCTTTTTTGCATAGCGCACCAGCTCTGTTGGAGACATGGTGCCGTCTGAGGCGTTTGTGTGGACATGAAGATCAATCATTATGTTTCCTGGTCGAGGCTGCGGTAAAACGCTCATCTTCGGCGTTGCGCTCATCCTTCGTCGCTGCGGCGCACTGCTAGTCCCAAATTAAGCGAAGAATTCTGCTGCGGCTGCCGTATTGCCCAAATCGACAAGCTGTACTCCCTCCAGCCTCATCAACGTACAAATAAGTACGCTTCTTCGGCTTACGGTCCGTGCAGCCTGTATCTTCGGGTACTACAGCACCCTCGCTACGAATCCACGCTTCATCTGGGACTAAAGCGCCTCACTCCTCAAACCATCGCACGCCTTGCATCTGAACATTTTACCGCAGCCTTCGGGCTCGTTAGTATGAAAACGGCTGTTATTGTGTTTTGGAAAACGCTCATCCTTCCCGATCATATCGGGATTGCGTTCAGCCTTCGTCTCAAAATTTGTGTAAGATACTTGTGCCTTCCATGTCCTCCGGAATCGGAATGCCCATGAGGTCCAGAATAGTCGGGGCGATGTCAAGGAGCGTGAGTCCTTCGCATCCGGTTCCTCCGATCTGTTCGGACCGTGCCGGGTCACATACGATGCAGATACCGTCCCGGGCATGGTTGGCATCGTCAGGCCCGATATCATTTTTAAAGGTATGAAGAGCATTGTGGCCCACGCTGCCTATGGCCCGCCATTTCATGTCCCCAAAGAAAACCATAAGATCAGGGGGGATACCCTCTATTGTACTATACATGTCTTCGGGACGGTACGCTTTTGTGCCGAGGAGTTTTCCGGCAGGGTCGGTTGTGGCCTCAAGCCGTTCTATGAGACGGTCGCGCAGCGGTTCGTAGTCCTGCGGTAGTATCGTACCCTGGGGCTCCCGGCCTTCGACGTTGAGCCATATGCGGGAGTAGTAGCCGCCTTCGGCCCAAGCCCGGGTTTTGCTCCAGTCGATTGAACATTTTGACAGTGGCGTGACGTGATCCGGGGAGCTTTCCAGGGTCAGATAGTTTTCCTGTATCAGCCATTCATTGATGCAGAAACCGCCCTGAAGGGCCTGGGCACCATGGTCTGATACAACCAGTACGGCGGTATTGTCGTCAACAAGGGCAAGTACTTTTCCTATGTGGTTGTCGATGAACCGGTAGTATTCCAGAATCGTGTCGGCATAAGCGCTATCAGGGCGGTACTGCGGATGTTCAGAGTCCATGAATTTCCAGAATGCGTGATGAATACGGTCAATGCCCATGTCGACCATCATGGCAAAGTCCCAGGGTTTGGTTTGTAGGAAATGGGTCAGCAGGGCAAAACGCTGCTCGGTCATGGCATAGGCCTGCTTCAGAATGGCGTCCTTGTCGTCCGAGCGAAAATCGTCTACATCAATGATGTATTCGCCCACAGCGTCGGTTATTTCCCGGGCAAGGTTTTCCGGGTAGGTATAGCGGCAGGTCGTGTCGGGCGTCAGGAATCCGGAAACCATGCAGCCCTGAACCGGCTTAGGGGGATAGGTCTGGGGGATGCCGATGAGCAGAACCCTGCGGTCGTGCCGCGAGAGGATATCCCACACCCGGTCTTCCCGAATGGCGTTTGATGTTGCAAAGGAAAGGCCGTTATAAGAATGATCGTTTCGGTTTCTAAAACCGTAACAGCCCAGGGTGCCGGGGCTCTTGCTGCTCATCATGCATGACCAGGCCGGAATGGTTATGGGCGGTATGCAGCTCGAAAGCGGGCCATGGAGTCCGCGGTGCATGAGTGCCGACAGGTGCGGGAGTTTCTCTTTCCAGCGGTTGAAAACAAGTTGGGGCGCTGCGCAATCAAGCCCCAAGACTAAAACTTTCTTAGGTGTTGTCATTGCTTTGTCTGTTTCGTGTGAGAATTCACAATACAATGTACCATAGATTGCGTCAAAGGGCAGTATAAAGGAGCGGGTTTTATTCAATTCTATAACGGCCAGAACACCGGCACGGTTGCTACGGCGATTATCCACAACAGAATGTTTAACGGAATGCCGACTTTCAGATAGTCGCTGAAACGGTAGCCGCCGGGGCCGTACACAATCATGTTTGTCTGATAGGCGATGGGGGTTGCAAACGAAGCCGATGCGGCAAGGGCCACAATAAAGGCAAACGGACGCGGGTCGGCTGAAATGTGGGAAGCGGTCGCTATGGCTATGGGAAACATCAGAACCGCGGTTGCATTATTGGTGATGATTGCGCTGAAACAGATGGTCAGCAGGTACATGCCGGCAAGTACCCCGGTCTTGCCGAACTGGCTGAAGAGCGCAATAATGCCGTCGGCTATAAATGACGCCGCGCCGGTTTTGTCGAGGGCCTTACCGATGCCGAAAGCGCAGGCAATGAGCAGCAGCACGTTCAGTTCTACTGAATTACGGGCCTCTTCAGGGCTGATACAGCGCGTAACCAGCAGCAGGGCCGCCGCCCCGAATGCGCAGATGAACATGTCGATTGATGTGCCGCCGATTTTGGGTAATGCCGGCCCAATGGTTGCCATGATTATCATGAGCAACAGAATCCCAAGGGCCAGGGGTTTCTTTTTTGACGCTATGGTCCGTTCTTCAGACAGTGACGATACCAGGTAAAAATCTTTAGAGTGGGTCCACGAACGCTCAAAAGCATCGGAGTTCAACAGCAGCAATGTGTCGCCGGGACGTATAACAATGTCTCCGATTTTTGACTCAATGCGTTCACCATTTCGGTGGACAGCCAGGATGGACGAGCGGTAGCGGGTACGAAAATTTGAATCCCGGATGGTGTGGCCGATAAGCGGTGATGAGGGGGAGATCACGGCTTCGGCCATCTTTTCGGTGCTCTGCAGATCTTTTTCTTCATCCGAACCGGTAATCGGCACCAGCCCTTTGAATTGCTGTAGATCTCTGATGGTGGAAACAAGACCGGTGAAAATCAGCTTATCGTTTGCATGCAGCCGGACTTTGGGCGCAACAGCGGTTATTGTTTCTTCGCCCCGGATGATTTTTACCAGGAAGAGTCCCTTCAAATGGCGCAGCTCGGCCTCCTCTATGTTTTTGCCGATAAGGGGGCTGTCTTCCTGTACCCGCATTTCTACGAGATATTCACGGCCGGTTTGAGCGGCTTTTTCTATGAGGTCCTTACGGTCCGGCAGAAGGCGCACGCCGATGAATTTTAAATAGAGCATCCCCGCCAGCAAACACGGTACCCCCGCTTTTGCTATTTCAAACATGCTCATGCCCGGCATATCGCGATCGATCATCAGGCCGTTGACGATCAGGGTTGTGGATGTGCCGATCAGGGTACACATGCCGCCCAGAATCGATGCATACGAAAGCGGGATAAGATATTTTGAGGGCGATATGTTATGGTCTATGGCCCACTGCCTGATGGTCGGTGCAAACATGACTACTATGGGGGTGTTGTTTAAAAATGCGGAAAGAAATGATACCGGCAGGATAACCCGCAAAAACGATTTGGTCCTGTCTTTTGTGGTGCCGACCAGCTTGTGGAAAAACCCGTAGAACGCCCCGGTGTTTTCAATGGCGGCGGCAACAACAAACAGAATGGCCACCGTAAGCATGCCCTTGTTTGAAAAGCCGCTGACCGCTTCTTTGGGGGTTATGACTCCGGTGCATACCAGCAGGCCTAGGGCGGCAAATACCGTAATGTCCGGTCCCAGGGTTTCCCGAACGAGGGCTATGATCATGCAGACCAGTAATAGGAGAGTAAACCAGCCTTGCCAGTCCATGAATGCACTGCTTTCCGATGGTCGTCTTGCGGTTTGAGGGTATTCCGCCGGCCTTTCGGCACAGCATTACACGTGATTTCAGTAATATCCCGACACGTCAAAGAAGTGAGTATAAAAGACCGCAGCCGGTACAATTTTCATACGGGCTGCGGCCTGTTTGTCAGCTTTTCTGTTTGTAGCTTTCAATCAGAATTTTTGAGACCTCGGGTCGTATAACGCGCGGATCGGGTATCTCGCCACGCTGAAACATTTCACGAAGGGCGCGCCCGGAAATAGTAACGGCGTGCCAGCCCTTGTCTTTGTGCTCGTCTACCAGGCCGACATGCCCCAGCTCTTCGTAGAAGGCGGCAAAGCCGATGTTGACGTTCTTGATCTGAAGCTCGCCGTTGAGTTTTTCGAATATGTGCTGCGCATCAAGGGGGTCCCAGATATCGGAGCCGTCGTCATAGGGTGCGTCGGCATGCTTCCGGCCGATAATAATATTGGTAAAGCCGAAATTCTGACGATAAATGCCGTGCATAACCGCTTCCTTGGGACCGGCATAGAACATTTTAATGTCAAGGCCCAGCAGAATAAAGTTATCGTTGATATCGTAGCCCTTTTCCTGCCAGAGTTGCTCATCCTTGTCGCCGCCGTCTCCCAGCAGCCGGTTGTCTACCAGGCATTTATAGCAATCCATGCGGGTTTCGGCATTAACATCGTCGGATTTGGTTTCTCCCACAAGCGGATTCAGTACAACACCGGTATTATGACCCTGGCGGGTTACCTCTTCCATTCCGGCAACCATTGCATATTCATGGGCGCGGTGCAGTGGATTACGGGTCTGAAAGGCAACAATATTTTCCCAGCCCTTTTCCTGGAACAGTTTACGGGTCCGGGCCGGGGAGAGGATATATTCGCCGAAGTGGGCATTCTGTTTTTGGGGCACTACCTGCACATCGCCGCCCAAGAGCCAGTCGCGGGGATCATCGTTTGCGATACGGGCGCCGGGGTGGTCGGTGCGGGTGGTGCCGTACACCGATGCGTTGTATTTCTCCTTGTCCCACGGGAAAATATCGGCAATCGTCAGAATGCCTACGGTTTCACCGGCCTCGTTCATGATGGCGACCTCTTCGCCCTTTGTCAGCGCGTCGGCTTCCGCTTTGGCAATGGGGAACGAAAGCGGAATGGTCCAGGCATATTTTTTACCGTTATTAATAATGACCGCTTCTTCCAGCACCTGGTTATACACGTCGCTGGTCATGGGGCCGGTAAGCGGCGACAACCCGCCGTCTCCGATCCTGTTCAGGGTGGAAAGATCGGCATTGGTTATGGTGTATTTTTTGAGTGATCCTGCTTTTTGCAGGCATGCCGCTACTTGGTCTTCCGGCACCATGCGGTTTACCGGCTCCTTGAGTCCGCCGTGGCATTCATAGCTTCCCATACTGTGATCCTTTCTTCAGAAGAGGTGATTCCCTGCATCCAGGGATTACATGTCGATGTATTTGTTCTTTTTAAGATAGTCGATGATGATGTCGGCGCATTCGCCTACGTCGTGCTTGCCGGAGTCGATTACCAGTTCGGCGTTTTCAGGTTCTTCATAGGGGGCCGAGATGCCGGTAAATTCGGGGATTTCGCCTGCGCGGGCTTTTTTATACAGGCCTTTGGGATCACGTTCCTCACAAATTTCAATATCGCATTTGATATAAATTTCAATCATATCTTTGTCTTCAACAATTTCCCGGACCGCGTCGCGGTCTTTGCGATAGGGTGATATAAATGCGGTGGAGACAATGATGCCTGCATCGACAAACAGTTTGGACACTTCACCGATACGCCGGATGTTCTCTGTACGGTCTTCAGGCGAGAACCCCAGATTTTTATTGAGACCGAAACGGATGTTGTCTCCGTCCAGCACATAGGTCATGCAGCCTCCATCAAACAGCCGCTTTTCAACTTCATTTGCTATGGTAGATTTGCCGCACCCTGAAAGACCGGTATACCAAAGGATTGCGCCGACATTCTTGTTGTGTTTTTCGCGTTCCTCACGGCTTACCAGTCCGTGGTGCCAGGTGATATGCTTGCTTTTCGGTTCGGTCATGTTTTCTCCTCCGTTTCCGTTAATGAGGTTGCTGATGCGTAACCAGATAGAAGTGCCTGTATTACATTGTTATTGATAAAAAATAATCATTTATCTCTGATCCTGTCCCTTCGACAGGATTTTCTTTGCAAAGGCTATGTCCTTTGCTATGCGATCGGTAAGGGTTTCCACGTCCTTGAATTTCTTTTCTCCCCTGATGCGCTTTATGAAATGCAGTGTTATATCCTTGCTGTACAGGTCCTGGGAGAAATTGAAAATATGAGCTTCAATGACCCTCTTATTTCCCTCAAATGTGGGGTTGAATCCGATGTTGACAATCGCATCGTATTCACCGTACGGGGTTGTTACCCGAATGGCATAGACCCCGTTGCCGGGAGTAAGGTCCCTGTGGCTGGGTGTCAGGTTCGCCGTCGGAAACCCTATCCGGCGCTGTTTCCCATGCACAACCCTGCCGGTCAGGCTGTAGGGGCGACCCATCAGTTTTGCCGCCAGAGAGACCTTGCCGGCGTCTATCAGGTTCCTGAGCGTTGTTGAGCGTACCCGAATGTTTTTTATTCGTATATCTTTTATAACCTGAACTTTGAAGTCATGTTCTTTGCCCGCTTTTTCAAGCAGCGCCACTGAACCACGGCGGCCTTTGCCGAATGCATAGTCATGACCGATTATAATTTCCTTGGGCCTGAGTCGGTCGACGATGATTTTTTTGATAAATTCTTCCGGTGTCCGTTCCGCGAACTGCCTGGTAAAGTGTTCGTATACCAGGTAGTCAATACCCTGGCTTTCAATTCTACGTGCCTGCTCCTCCCGGGTTGTTATTTTCAGAGGGGCGAATTCCGGCTTAAGTAATTGCAGGGGGTGGGGATCAAAGGTATAGACCACGGAACTGCCCTGAACTTTGCCGGCTCGCTTGATTGCTTCATGCAATATTTTCTGATGCCCTTTATGTACTCCGTCGAAATTACCCAGGGTGATAACCGGATTTTGTACGTTACATTGTTTAAATTGCCTGCTGCCTTTTATTATTTCCATAGCAAAAGGGTATATGATAACCGGATATTCGACTATAGTCAATATAAATATACTAATCTAGTAGATTAGTTGATGAAATTTGTTTCTGGTCTGTTTTAGCCCGTTATGAACATCTTTGAGTGTGCTTCTGATACCAGGGTTCCGTCCTGCTTAAAAATAGAGGCCCTGGTGTAAATAATTTTTTTCTTTATCTCTTCAATTTCAGCAATACAGGTAAGCTGTTCCTGCACATCGGCCGGTTTTTTGAATTTTGCCGAAATTTCACCGGTCAGAACCCGGTGGCCGCTGTGAACGGCTACTTTGGCCATGGTTTCATCCATTACCGTCATTAAAATGCCGCCGTGCACAACGTTTTCCCATCCCTGGTACTTTGATTCAGGGGTAAACCGGGTTTCGGCTTTCGAGCCGTCAGCGGAATAATGAAAAGTCAACTGCAAACCGTGCGGATTTTCAAGGCCGCAGGCGAAACATTTTTTATTATCGTTGAGCATGTTAAGTGTTTGTAATTTAATTGTTATTTAAAGTGGTCGGACAAAAATGTGTTTTTCTGTTCAGTATCAGCTTGACAAAATTAATTGTTTATTGTAAATGAATTAAGATTAAAATGCAATCACTTATAGAGCAGCACTACGTTTATGAGTGCCGAAGTGGTGGAATTGGTAGACACGCAAGGTTCAGGACCTTGTGGGAAGTAATTCCCGTGGAAGTTCGAGTCTTCTCTTCGGCACCATCTTTATATATATGAGAAAAAGGCCGCTCCCTGAAAAAGGGCAGCGGCCTTTTTCTTTAATCATCTGTTGTATCTGCTTTGAGAGCGATTACTCGTAAAACAGATCCTTCTTTTTTAAAAAAAACAATAATAAATTATAAAAAATTTAATTTTTTACTACCGGTTTGCTTTTTAATCAAGTACTATTACTCAAAAGCCGATCACGCAAGAAAATGTGTTCGGGGCAAATGAAACCATTTAAGGAGAGGGGCTTATGAGAAACAACGGTACGGAGCTTGTTTGCGCGCTGGTTGCATGTGTATTGATGGTAGTTCCAGGCAGTGTTTTTGCTGCTGACTGCACGCTCCAATGGTCAATTGATGGGCAAGGAGGCCCGGAATCGGAACCGACAACGGAAACCTCTCGAACAGAAGCGGCTGCACTGCAACTCTTTCAAAAATTTCAAACCACCTGTTTTGGGCCACCCGATTTTGACGGCAACTGCTATGACAGCTCGATTGAAGGAATGGGCTACGGGTGCGGTGCCCGGGTTTGTCTCGATGGATTCTGGGACACGTACTATTGGTGCGATACATCGCCACCCTGTGCGGACGCGACTTTTTATATGAGCGGCAGTTGGGATGTCGTGTGTGAACCTCAATCACTCATTGAACTGTCTGCGTTTGACGCGATGCCCCTGTCGGGTGCGGTTGTTCTGGAATGGATCACTGACGCTGAGATAGACAATGCCGGGTTCAACCTCTACCGTTCAGACAGAAAGGATGGTGAATACGAGCAGATCAACACCGCTCTCATTCCCGCAGAAGGCTCTCCCACGGCGGGGGCTGCCTACGAGTATACCGATGGGAATGTAAAAAATCTCAGGACGTATTGGTATATGCTTGAGGATATCGACAACAACGGCGTGGGGACTCTGCACGAACCGGTATCCGCAACACCTCGATTTGTTTTTGGTTTGTTACCATGAAACACAAGTAAATGAACTCAAGACAAGAGGTCTTGATTGTTTGCCGGAAACCGTGCGCTCTGCGCAAGGAGTTAAAAGGAAACCGTCCACTGTCGTGGACCTTGGCCTTTCGGCCTCCGGCCGAAACCCCAGACCGGGCTTTTTGAGCCCGGTTGTTTGCTTTCATGTGGCGCCGCGCAACCCGGTACCTACGTCCGAGGATAGGCATGGCTTCTGCATAAAGCCCAAAAACCCCTTTAAAGGCCCCGGATTTTTATCCAGAAATGTAGTCCTCAGGAGTATTTATACAGTTGCCTGTTTGTACAGACTATGCTAATTAAAATAGGTAGTAAAATTCAGCCTTTTGGGGTCGAATATATTATGAAACTCTACGAGAGGACTTCTCCATGGAACAGACGAACGCCGATGCAAGTGTAGACAGCCGGGGCGCATCCTATGCGCAAACTGAGAAGTATCTGACATTCGGTATGGGCAATGAGCAGTATGGGATTGAGATACTGAAGGTGCGGGAAATTATCGGACTGATGGACATTACCCGGGTGCCGCGTACCCCTGATTTTGTGCGTGGGGTTATCAATTTGCGGGGCAAGGTTATTCCGGTTATCGACACGCGTAAAAAGTTTGAGATGGAAGAAAAGGAAGATACCGACCAGACCTGTATTATTGTTGTTGAGATAACCCATGAAAGTATACACTTGCAGGTGGGTATTATTGTTGACGAAGTATCGGAAGTGCTTGATATCGCTACGGATTCCATTGAGGAGCATACCGATTTCGGTTCATCGGTCAGCACCAGCTACATTAAAGGCATTGCCAAGACCAAAGAAGGTGTGAAAATCCTGCTGAATGTTGAAGAGATAGTTTCGATAACCGAGATTCAGGCTGGAATAGAAACAAAAATATAAGGCTTTTTGTAGAGAGGCCGTGCAGTATCACGGGCGGGATTGCCATGCGCATTCCGTCCGTTTTTTTATTTCCAAAAGCATCCCCAACCCAAAACCTTCCCTGGTTGAAGCCTCATGCCCGCTTTTTAAGAGATTGGAGGTTTTTTGTGATGGTATCGATACCGGTTAACCGTGAAATACTACCTAAAAAGTATCCGTAATAATTCGGCAATTAAACAGCATTGTTTTTTACCTTATAAATGTAATACTTTAGAGGTGTGTAAGTAATTCTACGGACCGGGGGAATGCCTTTTCGGCAATGTTCAGAGAGGTTGGACCCTCCTTTCCTCTCTGAACACACCCTTTTTATAGGTTGTAACACCTTCTTATCTGATCACGCCCAGCGAACAGCGACGACACACCCGTTTTTTTCCGAATCAGAGCACATTTGTTGCCTTGGGGCACGGTTCGTCCAGAGTGGCTAACGTGGTGGATATACGCATGAGTGGACTGCGTTATGAATCTGTATCCGTCGATGCGGTGTTCGATTTCCTCCCCTTTCGCAAAATCAGCACAATACATTGCGGCATTTTGTCGCACCCTTTACCCATAACCTATTTGGAAGTATAAAATCGGGATGATGAGGAAGTTTAAAAAGAGTGCATGCGCACTTGACGGCTTATGTCAGCAATGAGAGCAGATGCGTACGGAGATTTTCTTTTTTATTTTTGATATGCAGCTTTTTGCGAATATTGTCCCGGTGGGCATCGATGGTGCGAATCGATACATGCATCAGGTCGGCGATTTCTTTCGAGGTTTTTCCTTCCTTAATGAGGTTTGCTATCTGGATCTCTTTAGGCGTGAGCTTGAAATGATATTTGGTGAGCGAGCTGGTAAAGGGGGATGTGATGTCTTTCAGATTTGACCTGACGATATTGAGCCACTCCCGCTGGTGAATATCAAGGGAGCTGTTTTGCAGCTTTTCGAGAGACGGCTCCACCAGTTCGCTGATGTTTGACAGCACTTTGTCTTCAAGCTCAACTTTGTCCTCATCACGTTTCTGGAGGAGCACCCTGAGAGCTGCATTAAGTTCTTCCAGAGATGTGCTTTTCACCTGGAGTTCCTGGGTGCGGGCCTGTACCCTTTGCTCGAGTTCCTCGTTCATATTCTTAAGCTGGTTTTCCGTCCTCGTACGCTCCGTGATATCGCGGATCATGGTCAGCGTGCCGATTTGGGCATGATTTTTGTTGAAGAGCAGTACCGAGTTTTCTTCCACCGGTACAAGCTTGCCGTCCTTGCGGGCATGAAAAACCTTGTGCTGGCTGAATTTACCGCTGCGGTTCAGTTCTTCCAGAATGTTTTTGTAGTCTTGCAGCATTACATCAACATTTATGATAACGGTGTCGCCGGTCGTGGTTCCGTAGGTCCCGGATACGCTCGGGCCGAACTCGGACGCATGCCTGCCCAGCACTTCCTCGATGGAACAGAGGTGCATTTCGCAATATGCCCGGTTGGCTCTCTTGATAATGCCGCTGTTGTCGGTTACCACAAGGCTGTCCAGCGAGCTTTCGATGATGTTGTCAAGAAAATCCCTGGTATGGGTCAGCTCTTCTTCAGCCTGGATGCGTTCCTGGATTTCACGCTTCATTTGTTCATTGGCTTTTTTCAGTTCCACGGTACGGTCGGCAACTATTTCTTCCAACTGGTCGCGGTGTCTTCGCAGTTCGTTGTCGATTCGTTTCCGTTCGGTTATGTCCCTGACGATACAGGTGAAGTATGTTTCATCAATCGTTTTCCAGGGAGACAGGGAGAAATCCATGGGAAAGAGGGATCCGTCTTTCCTGAGCCCATAGGACTCGAGCTGGTTTTTGATTTCGGGAGCATTTCCTCCAGGGGCAAAATTTTCCAGTCCATGCAGATGGGTCGAGCGTAGGGGCTTGGGTATCAGCATGACTATCGATTTGCCGAGTACTTCCTTTTCTTCATAGCCGTACATTTCCCGGGCCGCGTCGTTCCATGAGGTGATGTTGCCTGAAGAATCAACGGTAATAATGGCATCGTAGGCATTTTCCACTACTGCTCGATACCGGGCCTGGTTTTCCCAGAGGGCTTTTTCAGCTTCCTTATGGTGGGTGATATCCCTGATAGAGCAGACCGCGCCCGCAATATCGCCCTGGTCGTTTTTGAGAAACGTTGCGTTGAACTCAATGGGGCACAGCGTTCCGTCTTTCCGGACCCAGGTTGTTTCCATGTTCTTTACGGAGCCGTTGTTGAATCCCTGCACAAGCATTTCTTTGCCTATCTGCAGGTGAAGTTCATCCTGGGGGGGCAGTTCAGCCGTGTGTCTCCCGATCAGCTCGGCTTCGCTGAAACCGAGAATTTTTTCGAAGGCCGTATTTACTTTTGCAATGCATCCATTGTCGTCGCATATCACGATCCCGTCGCCCGCGGTTTTGAAAATGTTTTCCAGAAAGTCGTGTGATTTCCTGATCTCGTCTTCATTTCTTTTGCGCTCGGTTATGTCCCGTGCAGTGCCGATCCATGCCGTTACCTCGCCTGAAGCATCCGTAATGGGATTGATGTTTGTTTCAGTTGGAAAAACGTTTCCGTTTTTATGTTGCCACATTGCTATGTGTCCGTGGAGAAAACCTCTGTTTGATAGGGCTTCTTTGTAGACCCGGCTGTCGCTTTCGGGGGCGAGGAACCGTCTGGGGTGTGTCCCGATCAGTTCCTCTTCGGTGTAGCCCAGCATTTTCTGGAGGGCAGGGTTTGTCAGCACGATAGTTCCATCGGAATCGGTAACTACAATGCCTTCGACGGTGGTCTTGAATATTGTTGCCAGAATGTCCCCTGAATCAAGAATGTTCTGTATTGATACGAGCGTCTCATATTTTGAAGATTCCGGTGTTATCAGGCGGATCTGAGAAGAAGCATTTGTTTCTTTTTTTGATTTATCGGCGGTACTCATGGCTTGCAATATCCCCCCAGAGTGTTTGTGCCCCTTTGCAGTCTGTAAAAGTCGTGACGGATTGTGACGGACTTCATAGCCGGTGACCTATTTGTCCCTTTTATGGATGCTGTTACAGGAAAAAAACAGGTGCCTGTTCCTTTTTCAGTAAACCGTCCTGGAAGGGGTGCCGTTAATACTACGTATTTACTACCTAGTATCATACGCATTAGTACATTACCGCACCCTTTTGTGAGGCATCCCTGGTTTTTTGCTTCCTTTATGACTGATATTTATATCAGCAATTGGGAAGAATGTCAAAAAAATATGAAATATCAAATGCTTACATTTGCATGGTAGGCCGGTAAATTTGAAGCTATTCCAAAGGTTTAACGCCATATGCGTAAATCAGATAGGTACTTGATACGTAATAAAACGGTATCAGTGAGAAAATGTTTTTATTGTAAATGGTATTAATTGTTGTTATCAAGAAGTGTTTGTTTTTTTACATCAGAGCAGTATAGTACTTATTTTCTATCCGTACATACAGTTACATTAGTGAAGGGTGATGTGTATTTAATGCGGGTTGGGTGTTCTGTTGATTTTATCAGATACATCCGCGGGTGTTACTTCAGGCGTGTTTCAGCCCGTGCAAGGGACTCAAGCACATTGGGCTCAAGCAGGGTAATCTGACGCTGTCCGGCAAGCTTTATCAGACCTTGCTTTTCCATGCGGGCCAGCACACGGGAGAGGGTCTCTGGAATGGTTCCCAGGAAACTTGCAAGCTGGGTTTTGGTTACATCGAGGTCAAGGGTTGTGTTGCCGCTGTTTTCGGCACTGGTGAATAATAGATACGCTGCCAGCCGTTCGGGCACTTCCCTGAGAGAAAGCTGTTCAATCATATCGGCAAAGCGGTGCAGTCGCTGTGACAGCACCGCCATCATGTCGAGCGCCAGGGAGGGGTTTCCGGTTATAAGCTCAACAAAAGACTTGCGGGGAAAATAGAGCACTTCGGTTTTTTCAAGTGCCTCGGCGGAGGCGGGAAATGTCTTTCCGCTGAATACCGGCGCCTCACCGAATGGTTCGCCCGGCCCGAAAATATGCAGAATCTGGTCTGTGCCGTCC
>JANQGV010000216.1 GCA_028282925.1 Thermodesulfobacteriota bacterium | reverse complement strand
GAATGCCGCACCCGGCCCCCATGTCGACCATGTCTGTGACGCCGCCGACCTGTCCCTGTTCCCGACTGCTGTTTTTTCCGTAATCTATGCCTCCCATGTTCTTGAACATTTCGATTACGGCGGCGAACTGCTGCTGGCCCTGAAAGAGTGGCACCGGGTGCTCACACCCGGCGGGCGATTGCTGGTCGGCGTGCCCGACATGTCACGGATTGCCGAGCTCTATATCGCAGACGGCATGTCCCCGGATGATCGTTTCTACTTGATGCGGATGCTCTTCGGCGGACACGTCAACGAATATGACTATCATAAAGTCGGCATGAATGAAGAACTGCTGACGGTGCTGCTGCAGGAAAGCGGCTTTTCAAACATCAACCGCGTTGACGCCTTCGGCATCTTCAACGATACCAGTGCAGCTACCTTCAAAGGCGTCAATATCAGCCTGAATATGGTTGCCGAAAAACCGGCCTCATAGCCCGGCCCTAAAATATCTTCTACGAAGATCTTGTCGGAATACCCTTAAAACACGAGGATGCCCCTTGAGATTAGACGTATTTAAGCTATACTCTCAATAAAAAGACTCGGAAGAGGAAACATGGCATCACGTACAGACCCGACAATTCTGATTGTCGACGATTTCAGGACCATGCGTACCATCCTGAAAAAACGCCTGCAGGAAATCGGGTTCCATAACTTCCTCGAAGCAGCAGACGGCCTGGAAGGGCTTGAACAGATCCGTATGAACCATGTAGACCTGATAATTTCCGACTGGGCCATGCCCAAAATGGACGGCCTGAGCCTCTTTCAATTTCTCCAGTCCCAAAAGGCCCTGCAGCATATCCCTTTTGTCATGGTGACGGCCGAAGGAGAAAAAGACAACGAAATACTGGCCCGGGGCGCCGGAATCACCCATTTTATCGTAAAACCGTTCCAGGCCTCCACCCTCAAGGAACATTTGGACGAAATCCTCGCCGCAGACACCCCTCCCGACAACCTTAACTGATGCCCGGTCCTGAAAAAATGTCCGGATTCAAGGCGTTTGATGTTGTGAGGAGTGAGGCGTACAACGCGGCACAACATTTCCCGAAAATCTCTCAAATCAATGCCAAAACACTTTCCTGACCTGAGGCTGGTCGAAAATGTTCAGATACAAGGCGCGCGAATCCGAAGACATGAGGCGTACTTTTTTGTACGTTGCAATGTCTGAGGATGAAGCGCAACGCCGTAGATGGGTATTTTCCAGCAGCCTCACCTACCCTAACCCGAGTTTTATGAGGATGTATCCCACAATCAACCCCGCAACCACCTTTATAATTGTCTGGAAAAACCCCTCCCGTACAAAACGCATCAGGGCGGCCTTCAGGGTGTTTGAATCTTCCGTAACCGAAATAAGCACCTCTTTTTCAATCTGCGGAACCAGGCGTTGGAGCTGTTCGTCGGTCAGTCCCGTCACGGTCAGTTGCGTACCGCTGTCGGTTTTATGAATGGCAACCCCCGTCCCGTCAGGCACCTTCCCACCGTCGGAGCGGGCCTTGGCGGCGGCTTTAGCGGTCTTGGCATCTGCTTTGGCACGCTTTTTCTCAACTTTGTCGGTTTTTTCGGCCACTACGCTTCTTCTCCCCACAAAAGATCATACACGTATACCTCACTACTACACCAGATGCCCTCTTTTTACCAGTACCGTTTTACTCTACTCAAGTCCTGTAAAATGGTACTAATCCCGTCGGCCGGGACAATCACGGGGGACTGAAAAAACGTCACCCCAGCCCCTATGACGTAACTATCTAATTTTACTTATGTATCATTTAATTAAAAAATAAAAACAATTGGCATACTTTTATCATTATTTTAAATAAACAAATATATCAATACTATATCATAAAAAATACAATGACCGGAGTTGCTGCAAAACAATCCAACTTTCAATATGCCGTTTTTCTGATTATCATTTGTGTCGTCGGCATTATCGCCTCGTATGAATTGTACAAACTGACCTATCAATGGGAATATGAAACCCTGAAGGACGATTTTATCCACAACGCAACCGATCAGTATTTTTCGCTGTCAAACACTCTTGCCGTTACTGAAAACACCCTTGATGCACTTTGTAACCTGTACAATGCCAGCCGGGAGGTTACCCGGCGGGAATTCCGGACGTACACGGAACCGTTCCTTGCCCGAAACACCGCACTACAGGCGCTGGAGTGGGTCCCCCGGGTTCCCTGGGAGCGACTGAATGACTATGTCGGTGCAGCCCGGTTGGATGGATTTCCCGACTTCCGGATAACCGAAAGACGGCGACAGGGCACAATGGTGCCTGCCCGGAAGCGTGAAGAATATTTCCCGATATATTTTGTAGAGCCCTTCAAAGGAAATGAATTGGCATTTGGTTTCGATCTTGGTTCAAACCCGGCCCGCAGCAAAGCGCTCAACAAAAGCCGCTTAACCGGAAACACTATCGCCACAGAGAGAATTACCCTGGTTCAGGAAACAGGGGAGCAATACGGTTTTCTTCTCATCAAACCGGCATACAAAAAAAACACCGCCGTTAATACACCGGCCCGGCGGTTTCAAAATCTGAGCGGGTTTACGATCGGTGTTTTCAGAATCGGAACACTGCTCGAAAATGCGCATATACATGAAGAGAGCCATTCGCTGGTAATGTATCTTTTCGATGAATCCGCCCCGCCTGAAAAACAGCTGCTTGTGCGTCATACACCAAAAGGGTCTTATTTTTATCTCGAAGAAGGAGTTACCCAGCAGAACCTGTTCCAGGCACCGCTCCTGTATTCACAAACCATATCTATCGGTGGCCGCACCTGGCGCATGCTGTGCACTCCTACTCCCGAGCTCATGTCGGGTCTGCGGCTTTGGATACCCGGGTCCGTCCTTACCGCCGGCCTACTGTTCACCTGCATGATTTCTCTGTATGTTCTGCTTATTCAAAAACAGTTAATTACAAACAAAAGGCATGAAGGCGAACTGCAGAATGCCCATGACCAGCTTGAGAAGAGAGTAATTGAGCGAACCAACGATCTGGCCGGAATCAACGATCGCCTTTCAAACGAGATTACCGAACGTGAAAACATGGAAAAATCCCTGCTGGAGGCCCGGGATTACCTGCGAAATATCATCGACCAGTCCCTCGACATTGTCGTTATCACCGACAAAAAAGGGTATATTACCAACATAAACCCGGCCCTGTGCACATTAAGCGGATACGAGAAGGCCGACCTTATCGGCAGGCACATCGCAGAATTGGGCCCGACCGAACATGGACAATACCCGTCCACAACCGGCGAAACGGTAAACATCGGCCGGGACTTCATGAATACGGCCCTCGCAACGATGCAGCACCTGTCGGAGGAAAGGCACATAGCCAATTATAAAAGCTATTTAAAACGCAAAGACACTATCCTGGTACCGGTAGAGGAAAACATCGTGGTGCTCTCCGACGATCAGGGAAACACTATCGGTTCAGTGGGCATTCTGCGGGATATTACGGAACGGAAAAAAGATGAAGAGCAGTTGCTGCAGGCCAAAACCCGTGCCGAACAACTGTTCAGACTGACGCCCAGCGCCGTATTTACCGTAGACTGTAAACAGCGCGTAACCAGTTGGAACAACCGTGCCGAAGAACTCTCCGGGTATACGGCAGAGGAAATCCTGGGCACACCCTGCACCGGCTTTGCAATTGCACCCTGTCAGGATACGTGCGGACTCTATTCAGATGAGATTCAAAAACCCATCATGGGCAAAGAATGCATTATTAGACGAAAAGACGGAGTGCAAAGAACCATATCCAAAAATGTTGATTATATCACAGACAAAACAGGCAAAATCATCGGCGGCATTGAGAGCTTTGAGGACATTACCGAGGAGAAAAAAGCCCAGGAATACATCGTCAGCCAAAATACCCTGCTGAGTTCCATTAATTCACTGCTCTATGAGGCGTTGTCCTGCGAAAACGACAGTGAGGTGGCCGAAAAATGCCTTGCCGTTGCTGAATCCATTACCGGCAGCCGGTTCGGGTTTATCGGTGAAATCAATGAGACCGGACTGTTCGACACCATTGCGATAAGTAATCCCGGTTGGGATGCATGTAACGTGACGGAACTTCACAGAAGCGTTTCCATAACGAATATGCCCTTACGGGGTATCGACCGCAGCACCCTGCTGGACGGCAATTCGCGAATCGTCAACGATCCGGACCATCATCCCGATCGTGTCGGCACTCCCGAGGGACATCCTCCAATTACCGCCTTTCTGGGAGTGCCTATCAAACATGCCGGCCGTACCCTCGGCATGATTGCACTGGCAAACAAAAAGGGCGGGTATACTCCTGAGGACCGGCACACCGTCGAGTCCCTGGCAATTGTATTTTTTGAAGTCCTCTACCGCAAGCGGGCGGAAATGGATATTCAGACATTGAACACGATACTTGAAGAGCGCCTGGATGAAATACGGGAAGTCAACAAGGAACTGGAATCATTCAGCTATTCGGTGTCGCACGATTTACGGGCACCCTTACGGGCCATCACCGGCTTTGCCAACCTTCTCAAGGAAGAATACAGCAATAAAATTGATTCGGACGGGAAGCGGTATCTTACTTTTATCGATGAAAACATAAGCCGCATGAACCGCCTGATCGACGACCTGCTGTACTATTCGCGAATGGGACGCAGCGCGGTTACTAAATCCTCCGTCGATATGCATGCTCTTTTCCTGGGGGTTTTTAAGGATGCCCTTACCGCCGTGCCCGGTCATGTTCCCGGCTATACGGTTCGGGAACTACCCGAATCCTGGGCCGACCCTATTATGATGAAACAGGTTGCCGCAAACCTGATAGGTAATGCCGTAAAATTCACTCAAAGCAGGGCGGATGCCGCCATAGAAGTAGGGTGCACCCTGCAGGCAACTGAACAGGTCTTTTTCGTCAAAGATAACGGCGCCGGGTTCAACAGTGCTTTTTCACACAAAATGTTCGATGTATTTCAACGTCTCCACAGCGCACAGGAATTTTCAGGCACCGGGGTGGGACTCGCAATAGTCAAGCGTATTATCATCAAACACGGCGGCCGGGTCTGGGCCGAAGGCGAAGTCGACAAGGGCGCAGCCATCTATTTTTCATTACCGGTTAAGGAAAAAAGTGATGCAAACAGAGATCAGCGGCACGGTACTCTTGATTGAAGATAATCCGGCAGACGAAGAACTTGTGCTCAAAGTACTGCGAAAGGGCAAACCTGACAGGCATATTCATGTTGTACACGATGGAGAGGAAGCCCTTGAATGGCTTTATGGAGCAAAGGCTCCCGGCGGCTCTTTTCTGCCGCGCCTGATACTGCTGGATATCAAGCTCCCGAAAATAGACGGTCTGGAGGTACTTGAAACAGTAAAGAAATCCGCGCAAACAGCTGATATTCCGGTTGTTGTTTTCACATCCTCTCGTGAGCCCGGTGATATAAACGCAAGCTACCGGCTGGGCGCAAACAGTTATATCGTCAAGCCGGTTATGTATCCGGAACTGGTACGCGTGGTTGAGGCCGTCGATTTGTACTGGTTTCAGACAAACACAGTGCCGTTTTCGGTGAACGAAAAGTGAGCATTCACCCATGACACAGAAAATAACCGTTATTCATCTTGAAGACAATGCATATGACTACGAGCTGGCCAACGCCCGCCTCAAGCAGAGCCGGTTCGATGTCACGTCCATCAGGGTTGAAGCCGAAGATGAATATCGAAACGCCCTGCAGCGATACGATCCGGATGTCGTGCTGCTGGATTATACCCTGCCCCGTTTCACGTGCATGGATGCCCTGGAGATTGCCGTTACTGAGTACCCGCTTGTACCGGTACTCATTGTAACCGGGTCAATCAATGAAGAGATTGCAGTCTCCCTTATGAAGGCCGGGGCCTGGGACTATATTCTCAAAGGCAACCTCATCAGGCTCGGCCCTGCCATACACTCAGCCATTGAGAAAAAAGAGATTCTGCAGGAAAAGCGGGTTGCCGAAGAAGCACTGCGCACATCTGAAAAAAAATACCGTGACCTCGTGGATAACGCCATTGTGGGTATCGTGCAAAGCACCTTTGACGGAAAAATACTGTATGCCAACCAGTCCGCGGCCGACATTTTCGGTTTCGAATCGGCAGAAGAGCTGATGCAGGAAAAGGCCCAAGCCCGCTATGCGAACCCCGCCGACCGTGAAGAAATAGTGAACATCGCCCAAAAAAGCGGCAAGGTCTCCTTTTATGAGACAGCCGGACTCACCCGCGACGGCACTATTGTGCAGCTCCTGATGAGCGGAACTTTCGAGAGCAATGTATTTTCAGGCATGCTTCTTGACATAACCAAAAACAAACAAGACCAAAAAGAACATATGCGCCTCATGACGGCCATCACCCAGGCCGATGAATGCATTATGATTACCGACCCTGAAGGCACTATTGAGTATGTAAACCCCTCCTTTGAGCGCACCAGCGGCTATTCCCGCAGCGAAGTCCTTGGTAAAAAACCCAGCATCCTTAGGAGCGGCAAGCTTTCCATTGAATTTTATGACGAACTCTGGGGCACCATATCACAGGGCAAGCCTTGGCACGGCCACTTTATCAACAAACGAAAAGACGGCACGCTGTATGAGGAAGAGGCCTCCGTTAATCCAATTACCGACGACAGTGGTGCAATCATCAACTATGTTGCCGTGAAACGGGATGTAACCCGGGAAATGGACCTCCAGAGCCAGATGGACCAGATAAAAAAAATGGAGTCCATCGGGCAACTGGCCGGCGGTGTGGCCCACGATTTCAACAATATTCTTCAGGCTATCATGAGCCATGCCCAACTGGTCTTAAGTTACCCCATGCAGGAAGATGAAAAAAAATCCGAACTTGAAGAGATTGTAAAAGCCACCGGCAAGGGAGCCGCTCTGACCCGCCAACTACTGGCCTTCAGCAGGAAACAGGCCCTCCAGTCGGTTGCGCTGCACATAGATACCGTCATTCAACAACTGAATAAAATGCTGCGCCGCCTGATCGGCGAAAACATAGTAATATCTTTGCAATTACAGCCGGATATCAAAGCCGTCCTGGCCGATCCCGGGCAAATTGAACAGATAATCGTCAATCTGTGCGTTAATGCCCGCGATGCGATGCCCCACGGCGGCACCATCAATATCCGCGCTGAAAACACGTTCCTCGATGAAGATTTCTGCCGGTTGTACCCCTGGGCATCCCACGGCCTGCATGTTCAGTTGACCGTCTCGGACTCCGGCACCGGCATACCGCCCGAAATCGTAGAGCATATCTTCGAACCGTTTTTTACCACCAAGGAACCGGGCAAAGGGACCGGACTGGGACTTTCAACGGTATATGGTATTGTAAAGCAGCATAACGGCATTATCAATGTCCATAGCGAAACAGGTAAAGGCACCGCATTCGCAGTCTATCTTCCGGCAATAGAAACCGAGCACCGGTTGGAAGGCGAAATCCCGACAACGGTTTCCGGTGGACATGAGACCATACTGGTTGTTGAAGATGAAGAAGAGATTCGTGATGTGTGCAGAATTATTCTGGGCAAAGCCGGATATGAAACCCTTTTCGCTTCCAATGGCGATGAAGCAATTGCGCTGTTTAAAAAGCATGCCGATACTATCGATCTGCTCTTTACCGATGTCATTTTACCGGGCATAAGCGGGGTTGAAGTATATCAGCAATGCCGCATTATTAAAACGGACATTCCTGTGCTTTTTGTCAGCGGATACAGTGCCGACATCAAAGAAATTGAGAAAATCATAAAACAGGGGATTCCGTTACTGCATAAACCGTATTCCCGTGAAGAATTACTTCAGAGAATTCGGATACTGCTCGATAACAGGAGTGACGAAAACAAATAATCATAACCGCTGTTTCAAAATATGGGGCGCAGAAAATGGACACACAGATAACTGTTTTACTCGTCGACGACGATGAAGACATTCGAAGCACATTCTCCCGGCATTTGTCCTACATGGGGTATGCCTGCAAAACCGCATGCAAAGGCGAAGAGGCCCTGGGCATGCTGAAAGAAGAGCATTTCGACATCACCTTTATAGACATCGTCATGCCGGGAATGAACGGCATCGAACTACTCAAAAAACTCCGTGCTGAAAACGTGGACACGATACCCATCATTCTTTCCGGTCAAACAGAAATAAAGACTGCCGTAGAAGCATTGAAGCTGGGCGCATTCGACTTTCTCCAAAAGCCCTGCCCTCCTGAAATTTTTGAACTTACCATTGAAAAGGCCCTCAAACACAACCAGGCTGAGCAGCAGATACTTACCGCAACGAATCTGGCCCGGCTATGGGAGATGACCTTCGATGCCTGGCCCGACCTTGCCTGGGTCGTCAACAATAAAAAGAGCATTATCCAGTGCAACAGGACCGCTGCCGAACATTTCGGCCGATCCAAGGAAGATATCATCGGCACAGCATGCAACGACATGATATGTCAAAACAAAAAAGGGCTTGGGCGCTGTCCCTTTGAGCATGCCTGCCGTGATGATGATCTTCAACCGGCAAAAAACAGTGTGGACATATGGGGAGGCCATTATGAAACCCATGCCGTTCCTCTCTCTTCTGCAGAGGATGCCGCTACATCCGGCTGGCTTCTGATTGCCAGGAATATTTCCTCAGTTAAAGAAGCGGAAAAAGAACTGCAGGACCAGCTTCATTTTCTCCAGGAACTTATCGACAGCATACCGAACCCCATCTACTATAAAGATAACAATTTGGACTATATCGGTTGCAACAAAGCATTTAGCGACTATACGGGCAAGCAGAAGGAAAATATTATAGGAAAAAAGGCCGAAGATATGAACCCACAGGGTGTTTCACGGGAGATGACGGAAAAGGATCAAAAGCTCGTTGCCGAGGGAGGCACTCAATCGTATGAAATATCCAGCGCCTTCCCCGGCAAAAACCAGATACACGTTATCTTCAACAAGGCCGCATTTACCAAGTCCGACGGCTCCATAGCAGGCATGGTAGGCATCATTCAGGATGTTTCGGAACGCAAAAAGGCCGAAGAAACAACCCGCAAAGCCAAAGAGGATATAGAGCGCATCCTGTCCTCAATTACGTCGATCCTCATACAGGTGGGCCGGGAAGGCACTATTCTCAAGTGGAACAAAGTGGCCGAAGAAACCTTCGGCATACCGGCGGAAAACGTTTTACAGAAGCCGTTCCAGAAATGCGAAATCCCCTGGGATGCGGATGCGATAGACCGCGAGATCGACCGTTGCCTGTACACCGGCGACCGAAGGCTGAACGACATTAAATATACCCGCCTCGACGAAAGGCCCGGGTTCCTCGGCCTGACCCTGAACCCGATTTTCGACGCCGATGGACAACCGGCCGGATTCTTACTGCTGGGAACCGATATAACCGAGCGCAGAAATATGGAGATAGAGCTTACAAATGCCCGCAAGCTGGAGTCCATTGGACAACTGGCCGCAGGCATTGCCCATGAAATCAACACCCCTACCCAGTATGTGGGCGATAACACCCGCTTTCTCCAGGAGGCTTTCAACGACATGTTCACCCTGTTCGACGCACACCATCAACTGTTGGCCGCCGCAAAAGAACAATCCCTTACTCCGGAAATGATGAATGAAATCGAGCAAAAAATCGAAGATGCCGACATTTCCTATCTCACCGACGAAGTTCCCAGGGCCATTGAACAGACCCTTGACGGTGTGGAAAACATTACCAGGATCGTAAAGGCAATGAAAGATTTTTCACATCCAGGCGGTCAGGAAAAAACAATGACCGATATCAACAAGGCCATCAAAAGCACCATTACAGTAGCCCGCAACGAGTGGAAATACGTGGCCGATCTAAAAACCAGCCTGGATACGGCATTACCCCTGGTACCCCTGCTGCCCGGCGAATTCAACCAGGTTATTTTGAACATGATCGTTAATGCGGCCCATGCCATAGATTATGCAAACAGGGAAAACCCCGACGCCAAGGGACTGATAACCGTTGCAACCAGGCATTACGGCGACTGGGTGGAAATCCGCATATGCGATAATGGGAGCGGCATTCCTGAAACGATTCAAAACCGGATTTTTGATCCGTTTTTCACCACCAAGGATGTGGGCAAAGGGACCGGGCAGGGACTGGCCATTGCCCGCACGGCTATCGTTGAAAAACACAACGGCAGGATCACGGTAAACAGTACCGAGGGTAGCGGTACCGAATTCATTATTCGTTTACCGCTTGCCACGAATGAGAAACTACAGCTTTAAGAAAGGCTCTGGGATGACTTCCGACGATAAAACCCTCGTTCTCGTCATCGACGACGAAATCATGACCCGCGACATAATGGGCAGATATCTGGACCTCATCGGAAAGTATGAAGTTTGTTCGGCCGCCGACGGCATTGAGGGACTTAAACTGTTTCATGAAAGCAGGCCGGAGGCTGTTATTACCGATCTGCACATGCCGAAAATGAACGGATTTGATGTGCTCAATGAAGTCAAGAACACATCCCCGGAAACACCGGTTATCGTTGTTTCCGGCACGGATGATATACATGACGTGATAAGGGCCCTGAGTCTCGGAGCCTGGGAGTTCATCACCAAGCCGGTACACAGTCTTGAACTGGTCGATCAACTCCTGGGGAAAGTTCTTGAGAAATCACAGCTCATGAAAGACAACACCAGATATCGCCGGGAGCTGGAAGACGAAATCCATAAACGAAACGAAGAAATAGAAGAGCGCAAAAAGGCCGAAGAGGCCCTGCTTATCGGCAAAGACCGTATCCGCGCCTTTTCCGAAAGCGCCCCCGATGCCATATTTTCCGTCAATCAGCAGGGATTGATTATCTATGCCAACAAAAGCTCCGAACGTATTTTCGGGTACTCACAGGCGGAGCTCATTAACCAACCGGTGCAAATGCTGATTCCAAAAGATGAGTACAACCACGACAAAGAGAAAATGACGGCATTTTTCATCAAAAACCAATCCACTAAAATGAGCCGGATATTTCAGTCGACATGTGTAACAAAAAAGGGTTCCCTGATATCGGTTGAGCTGTCACGTTCCTACTGGGAGCACAAAGATGAAAAATTCGTTACCGTGATTATCAGGGACATCACCGAACGCAAGGAGCTTGAAATAGAACTTGCCAATGCCCGGAGACTGGAATCAATCGGCCAGTTGGCGGCCGGCATTGCCCATGAAATCAACACCCCGACCCAGTATGTCGGCGACAATACCCGCTTTTTACAGGACGCGATAACCGGACTGCTCATGGTATGCCGTAAAGCGGACCGGATTCTGCAAACCGCGAAAAACGGTCCCGTCCCTCCCGACCTTATGGCGGATTTTGAACAAACCTGCGGTCAAGCAGATCTTGATTACCTCGAGGATGAGCTTCCCAAGGCAATCGAACAGACCTTGGAAGGGGTGGACCGCATTTCGGGAATCGTGCGGGCAATGAAAGAATTCTCTCATCCGGGGGGTAAGGAAAAAACCCTGACCGATATCAACAAAGCCATTGAAAGCACCATTACGGTTTCACGCAACGAATGGAAATACGTGGCCGACCTGGAAACCGACCTGGATCGGAACATGCCCATGGTTCCGGTTTTGCCGGGGGACTTCAACCAGGTCATATTAAATATGATTGTGAATGCAGCCCATGCCGTAACCGAGGCATTAGGTGAAAATTCTTCAAAAAAAGGGCTCATTACCATTAAAACCGGCTTTATCGACGACTGGGCTGAAATTCGTATTATTGATAACGGTTGCGGCATCCCGGAAGCGATTAAGAACCGGATCTTCGACCCCTTTTTCACCACAAAAGATGTCGGCAAGGGCACCGGCCAGGGGCTTACCATTGCGCGGACCACGATTGTGGAAAAACACGGCGGTACAATTACGGTGAACAGCGATGAAAAAAAGGGAACAGAATTTACTATCAGGGTACCGGCTCATGAAGAAGGTGTCGTATAATATGAGCAAGCGGCTTACCTTCATGACGGCGGAACTACAACCTGTAAACAACTTTTAATATATCGGCGTTCGTCTATGCACATTATTGTTTGCGAAGATAATATCGTAATAGAAAAACTTGTCGGATCTTTTCTCGAAAAAAAGGGCCACCATGTTTTCTGCGAACCGGACCCTGAAGCCGCCCTGCGCCTGCTTGAGAATAATCACGATATCCGCATTGTGATTTCAAAATGGCTGTTCAAGGAAATGCGTGGCGATGCTTTTTACCGCTCGATAAAAAAGGGTCGCTACGGGAGATATATCTATATTATCGCGCTCACAGCCGCCGACAACAAAGCGGAAATGCTTGACATCTTCAAATCCGGCGCCGACGATTACCTGACGAAACCGGTGGATGTGCAGGAACTGA
>JANQGV010000110.1 GCA_028282925.1 Thermodesulfobacteriota bacterium | reverse complement strand
AGACCCATATCGAGGAAAACCTGCGCATCGCCGACGAGGCCCAGCCGAATTCCCTCACCGATAAGGAACTGGATATCGTCAAACGGGTTGAAAAAAAATACCGTCAGCTTATCAAAGTGGGCTGCACCGGCTGCCGCTACTGCATGCCCTGTCCGGCAGGCGTGGCCATACCGGAATGCTTCGATGCCTACAATTCGGAAATATGGGGCAATAAGATGGAGGGGCTTTTCCGATACATATTCGGGGCGGGGAAAACCCTTGGAGACGGTGAGCCGGGGTTTGCCTCCCTCTGCATCGACTGCGGCCAGTGTGAGGAGAAATGCCCCCAGTCTATCGAAGTACGCCGTCATCTGAAAGATGTTGCCGGGAAATATGAAGGTTTGAAACTTAAACTGATCATGGGCCTTATGAAACTCCTGCTTTCCTTTAAACGCCGTAAAAACCTGAAGAAAGCGGATTCGCTTAAGTAAATCTTGCGAGAGCACACTTTTCACAATGGTATCGCCGGATAGGAGCGGCCTTTGTCCGCGATACAGTCCGTAATCTCCCATAGTGCATCAAGCGCACCTGAAGGTGTTACTATCCGGCGATTGCGATAGTGCGGCTATGGAATCTTGCAAATCGCTTTAGCCACCACGTTTCTACCGATATGCCTCCAATGTCGGCACAATCTCCTATGAGTTGGCAGTGCCGGGAAGATGCCGTTTCTTGAAAAAACAAGCTCTATTAAGCAATTACAATCAAAATCGGTATGGCACGGAATATGTATTTGAATGATGCATAACGAATTGATGAAGTGAACAGTAATACTATCTACCGTTTTAATAGATTTAAATAATTTGAAAGCATGATTCTTTAATGAAATAAAAATTAAAAAAATTTACAAAAATTATAAATGTTCCATTGACCATAAACTGTTTTTACCTTACTATAAATAAATAACGAAAAGCAAAACGTAGAATATCGTATAATTCAGATAAAGCCACACCCCGGGTAACCGGGGGCCGGAAAGCCGACGGTTCCGTGAAGAAAATACGGAAGGCCGGGCTGCCTGAGAACAATCAAGGCAGCCCGGCCTTTTTTGTTTTTATAAACCTTTTAAGTTGTCAGGGGGTATTTATATGAACACGATGTATTCACGGTACATAAAAAAAAGTAGTTTGATATTTCTGATCCTTTTGAGCATGGTGTGTGCAATAGCTCAGCCGGCCGATGCTCTGAATGCCCCCCCGAATATCAACCAGGGGTCTACGATATCGGTTCCCATGTCGGAAGACAGCAACCCTACGCCTTTTTCTCTAACCCTTAATGCATCAGACCCTGACAATGATACCCTGAGCTGGAGCGAAGCAAGCGGCCCATCAAACGGCGCAGTACTTCTTACCCCGTCAGACAATACGTGCAAGGTTGACTATTGGCCCACTCCGAACTTCAACGGCACCGACAGTTTCATCGTTGGTGTGTCTGATGGGAATCCTGGTGGTACCGCCACGATAAAGGTAACTGTCGACATCGAATCGGTTCGCGATATCTGGCATGTGGATGCCGCTTCGACACAGGGCGGCATCTGTGGAACCACCTGGGAAACGGCATGCAATCAATTACATAAAGCGCTCTTGTATGTCTCGCCCACAGGTGATGAAATCTGGGTAAAGGGCGGAACCTATACACTATCATCTCAGATTGAAATCGATAAGGACATCGACATTTACGGCGGTTGCGCAGGCACCGAAACAACAGATGCCGAGCGCAACGCCCGCAACTGGCAGGCCAACCCCACCGTGGTTGACGGCAACGGGGTAGAACGCGGTTTTTACATCACCGACAATGCCACGGTCTATATGTCTGGCCTGACTATTGAAAATTGCTATAGCCAAACGGCTGACATCGGTAACGGCAATGGCGGCGGTCTGCTAATTCATGAAAGCTACGTTGAGCTTGATAACTGCACCATCCGCAACAATCGTGCAGACGGATCCGGCGGCGGTATCTATGCCTATGCCGAGGGCCCTTATGCTGATGAAACTTCCACAGAGGTTATTTTAAGAAACAGTATGCTTTCAGGCAACACCGCTTTAACAAAGGGTGGTGCCGTTTGCAGCTACGCGCAAACCAACAGCGGTGTCTGGTTTGAGATGATCGGCAGCACCATATCCGGTAACAGCGCAGTTAACGGTGGTGGTATTTATGGATCCGCAGACAATGAAAGTGGTGTTATGACGCTGCTGGATGAGAGCACGGTTATCGGAAATGCTGCAACTGGACAGGGTGGCGGCATCTGTAGTTTCTCAGGCAATGGCTCTGAGTTCATCGTTGACCTCAACGATAGCACGGTGTCTTCCAACACCGCCGGAACTCATGGTGGAGGTATTTACAATAGAGCCTTTTACGACTCTCTCTTAGTGTTTGGGGCCTCGGGCAGTACCTTTAGTAGCAATAGCGCCTTGGGAAGCGGCGGAGCCGTATACCTCCAGGCCGACAATGGCAGTTTTGTTGAATCGTTTGTTTATGGCGGTACAGCTATTACAGAAAACTCGGCAGGGGCCAATGGCGGTGGAATATACTATGGGATGTTCAGTTCTTTTTCTTTATCTCTTATTGAAGAAAGCACCATCTCCGGCAACAGTGCCCAGGGGAGTGGGGGCGGGCTGTATCGCACATCAGATTCGGCTTTTGGGATTCACGAGGCAGTAGCATCCACAATAACCGGCAACTCTGCTGCAGGCAATGGGGGCGGCATATTTTTATCAGCAATAAACAGTATTTCGCCATTTGGCGGACCGATATTATTTGACGGGGCTTTCAAGGACGGTGGTTTCCCCTTTATGCCTGTTACCATAGCCTACAGCGAAATAAGCGGCAACCAGAGCACAGGCGGTTCCGGTGGCGGCATTTATGCCGATAATGCAACCGGCGTTTCTCTTCCGTTGGCATCTGTAAACAATACTTGGGCCGAAAACAGTGCTGCAGTACATGGTGGGGGTATGGCTTTGAAAGATACCTTTTTGTTATCTTTCAACAGCACCATAAGCGATAACACTTTGCCGGCCAGTGGTCGTGGTGCAGGATTGTATCTGGAGGAGAGTTACATGCAGATGTTATTTGCCACTGTTACTGCTAACACCGGTGCTGCTGAAGGAGGAGGAATTTATAAGAACAACGGTATTGCAGAACTGAATAGCACCATTGTTGCCCAGAATAGCGCTATTGCCGACACCGACTGTTCCGGCTCATTTCTTTCGACAGGTTATAACCTTATCGGTGATGCTGGAGCTGCCACGGGTATAACTATGACAAGCGATTTAACAGGAAACTCATCGGCGCCCATAGACCCGATGCTCGGCCCACTTCAGGGCAACGGAGGCCCCACCCGGACGCATGCACTGGGCTACGGCAGCCCGGCAATTGATGCAGGTGATACTGCTACGTATCCTCCTGTTGACCAGCGCAACGTGACGCGCCCCATTGACGGCGACAACAGCGGCACTGCCGAGCCCGACATCGGCGCCTATGAAGGGTGGTTATTTCTGGTAACGGCCCGGGTTGAAGGACTTGGCGGCCAGGTGACGCCCGCGCTCCAGAGTGCAGACAACGGCAGTTCAGTTACGGTGTCCTTCAGCCCTGATTCAGGCTATCAGGTAGATATCATAACGGATAACGGTATTCCCGTAGGGTCATCCAGCTCCTACACCATAGATTCGGTCACTGAAAATCACGAGATTGTAGTCGCCTTTGAGGCGGTATCAAGCGGTGGTGATAACGGCGGAAGCCCGCCGCCGCCTGCCGATTCTCTGGTGGTAACCGACCTTATCGATCTGGGTCTCACTGAAACGGAAGCTTTTTTTGAAATTATCAGTTCCAGCGGCCTTGGGCTGCTGCAATGGCAGGTCGACAGCATTGTGTATGCGTTCGGTCCTGGTGCAGACTGGATAATCGGTGTAGTGCCGGTATCAGGCTCTACCACCGGCAAAAGTACGGCCAAACTGACTGCAAGCAGGGAAGGGCTGCCGCCGGGCGACTATGAAGCCGTTGTTACCATCAGTTCCAATGCCGGCAGCGGCGCGGTTACCGTGCTGATGGAGGTTGAGGATACTACCCCTCCGGCACCGGCGCCCGACTGCACCGAAGACAGCCAGTGCGACGACGGCGTGTTCTGCAACGGTCAGGAGATGTGCGTTGAGGGCGCATGTGAATCGGGAGAGCCCTCATGTAGCGATGATGAACTGTGTATGGAAGAAGAGGAAGAGTGCTGGGACCTTTCAATCTTGAGCGCCAAGAGCCTGCTGACCACGTTCCTCAGACCCCGTATTTTCAACACCCGTTGCATCTGGACTGTAATGGAGGTGGATAATACCCAGCTTTTTGATCCGACGCTGAGCACGGTACGTTTCAGCGGCCCCGACGGCACCGAAACCGGTGTGAGCCTGAACACACGCCGCAGTATCATTCAATTTGAAAGTTTTATCCTGGTCCCTCTCTGTATCACTAAACAGGCCGCCATGGGCGACTGGACCATGCAGATTCAAACCGATTCCGGCGCTGCACGGGAGATTATAGAATTCGCCTTTGAAATACGGTAAATAATTTCCTGCATACATACTACAAAGCC
This sequence comes from Thermodesulfobacteriota bacterium, assembly GCA_028282925.1. GTDB lineage: Bacteria > Desulfobacterota > WTBG01 > CAIYCZ01 > CAIRTM01 > JANQGV01. The sequence continues at coordinate 848 of JANQGV010000110.1, read as the reverse complement.
CTGGAACATGCCGAAGCATGCTCCAGGGTTTTTTTGTTGAATCAATGGCCTACCTGCCGGTAGTCCATTGACCGGTGTTTAGAGCGGCTAAGCTAAATTGTCACATGACCAGTTTTTGAAAATCATTTAAATAGTACATGATACTAGTACTGTACGTTACGGATACTATTGATAATCACAATGTATGGTATTGAATCGTTGTTTTTGGATATATTTTGCACATCATTTTTAAAGGAGCCCTCTTTGTGCGTTGTAGTATAAAATCCTATTTTTAAGGTACCTTTCCCCGGCCCTAAAAACAGTTTCCACCCCGATTGCCCACTATATTGTGGTTTGTTACTATTCAAACCACAGATGGAGTACCAGAGATAAAATACTGATATAGGAAGGAGGGTGGGGTAAACGTAGTCAAACAGGAAACCGGTATGTGCAGAATTGGTTCAAGATGAGAAATAACAGTCAGCAAAAAAAGGAGAGGTTATGAAAAGAAAAGCTTTCTTTGCAGCACTTGTAATGATTATCGCCTTGAGTCCGGCGGCATTCGCCCATGTGCCCAACGTCCTCAACACCAGCGGCGATGAATACAGCGAACGCATCGACGGTGACGAAGTGGAAGCATCAAACGCATATTATGCCACATTTGAGTTCAGTGGCGATGTAGACTACTACTATTTCCGTCTTTCCAGCAGCGATGTAACCGATACATCCCAGACCATGACCGATGTTTTCGACGTGACACACAACCTGATTGTGACCGATGAAAACGGCGTGACCGGCCGCAAACTGCACCTTGGCACCCTGGTGCCTGCCTGTGGCGTGTATGCCGACCTGCGCCCCACCGTAGCGGT
>JANQGV010000078.1 GCA_028282925.1 Thermodesulfobacteriota bacterium | reverse complement strand
AGCCCTCAATGGTCAGCCGGGAGTCGCTCTGCTCTATCTTCGCACCCAGGGCGCGGCAGGCATGTATGGCCGCCTTGGTGTCTTCCGAAAAAAGCGGGTTGTCGAGCACCGAGGTTCCTTCGGCCAGTGAAGCAATAATAACGGCCCGGATGGTATGCGATTTGGAGGCCGGTACGGTTACTTCTCCTTTGAGCTTTTCGGTTTTTGAAACGATTAATTGCATGTAACAATGTCCTGTGCAAGGGCGTAGTCGGGCTCTGAGCCTGTCCAGAGCTTGTATTGGGCCGCAGCCTGATTGACAAACATTTCAGTGCCGCATATGACGGTGCAGCCGTTCTTTTCGGCTTCCATCAGCAGCCTGGTTTTTTCAGGGTTATAAATGCCGTCGAATACAACCATGTCTTTTACCAGCGCCGGATCAACGGGAGTCCGGTCTACATCCGGATGCATGCCCACGGCCGTCATGTTAATGAGAATATCGGTCGGGGTCTGATCAAAATCGGACAACGGTCCGGCATTGCAGTTGAGGTCGCCGGCCAGGGCTTCAGCCTTTGCAACGGTTCTGTTTAGAATAGTCAGGTTGCCGCCATGCTCAATGATGCCCACGGCAATGGCCCGTGCAGCACCGCCCGCACCGAGAAGGGTGACATTTTTGTCGCGCACTTCCGTTTTCTCGGAGAGCGGTTTCAGGACCCCGATCAAGTCGGTATTGCAGCCGTACAGCTTGCCGCTACGGTTGCAGACCGTATTAACCGCGCCGATTTTACGGGCCACGGGGTCGACTTCATCGAGATAGGGGATAATTGCCTGTTTGTGCGGCATGGTAATGCTGAACCCGGCAAGCATACCGGAAACGTTTTTTATGAAGTCATCGAGGTCGATCACCTGAAAGTTCAGGTAGAGTCCATTGACGGCATGCTTCTTGAAAAGGGTGTTGAACATCTTGTAGCCCTTGCTTTTGCTGACCGGGTTGCCGATAAGTCCAAACAGCCTGCAGTCGGGTGCAACCGAATGAATATTATATATGTCCTTCAGTGCTGCCGCGGGGATCTGGCCCGGGGCCGATTCCTGGCCGTGGATCAGACTGCCGAACGTCAGATAAGAGCCGTAGAGCGGACCGAGAATCCGGCTGACTTCCCCCTGTCCGTCCATGCATAGTCCTATGATATCGTGGTCGCTTGATTTAACCAGGTCGAGCATTCTTACGGTATCTCCCAGGGTTTTGGCGAAGGTTGCAATTTTTATGATGTCTGCCCCGGTAGCCCTGATTGTTCTATATATCGCGTCCAGATCAGCCGGGGTCTCGCTGTAATTATGGTAGGACACGATTGATTTGGTTGAGCCACACTCCTTTACAAGACTGTCGCGTTCCGGACAGTCCAGGTTTATATCGATATAATCCGCCCCGGCCTTTATGGCTTCCCGTAGCAGGTTCACCCGATCCTCCTCGGTGCCGGTAAAACGACCGTTTTCATTTTCGGGTGTAATGGTAATGATGACCGGTTTCTGTTTAGCCGCAAGTATTTTAGGGATGTCGGGATTTTTTATGTAATCGACACGCACTTCCAGCAGGTCTGCAACGGCATGGGCCTGCTGCATCTTTTCAAGCGCCTCTTCAGTTGTGGCGGCCACGATGGGCACACAGATTTTTCTTTGAAAAGCCATATCTCGTGTACTTCTGAATGCGTGGATGTATACAATTTAATACTATACTTTGTGTATGCGAATCAGTAAGTATAAAGTATTGCTTAATTTATGTCAATCAATAAGGTAAAGATGCTATTTTTTACTGTTGATCCAGGAGGCTGCCGGAGAACGTCCAACAGCTTGCGTTGCGCTCGCCCTTTGTCACTGCGGCGTACTGACTGGTCTCAAAACAAGCGAAGCATTCTGCTGCGGCTGCGAAAGAACAATCCTGTCGGAGCAGATGTGTGTTTTCCGGGATTTCACTTGAAGTGGTCGAGTGAATATATACAAACAGGGATGAAAAAGGGGCTTTTCCGCAACCAGGCTGTTTTACCCGGTTATTCCTTGATTTCCAGCATATATTTTTTGTTCAGTTTTGCTGAAGACGCCGCCAGGATGTTTCTAATGGCTTTTGCCGTGCGCCCTTTCTTGCCGATAACCTTGCCGACCTCGTTTTTTGCCACGGACAGTTCAAGGACGGACGTGTTGTCGCCCGCAACTTCCGTAACGGAAACCTCTTCAGGCTGATCTACGAGTTCTTTTACAATAGTGCATACTAAATCTTTAATATCCATTATTGGCTCCCCTCCGTCGCTAGGAAAGTTCGGATTGCTTGTAGACTGAGGGAGAACGCCCATCTACTGCGTTGGCTCATCCTTCGTAACTGCGACGTACTTTTTAGTCCCAAATAAACCGAAGAGTTCTGCTACGGCTGGCGCAATGCCAGAATCTACCGGATGTACTCCCTTCAGCCTCATCAACGTACTGAAAAGTACGTTTCTTCGGCTTGTGGTCCGTGCAGCCAATATCTCCTGTCATTGCGTCATCCCCGCGACGAACCCTCGCTTTAATTGGGACTACGCCGCCTCGTTTCTCAGGCTTTCGCACGCCTTGTATCTGAACCTTCTCCCTCAGTCTTTCGTTTCGCACGTTTTCCGACCAGTCTATCCGTGACTTGGTATCATCTTTTGCTTCCATATGCTCAGTTATGGAAGTTGGTATGGATTTTAGATAATTACACGTTTTTGTCAAGTTTTATGATTATATGCATGCTATTGCATTGATATGGTTTTTTTTGCATTTGTTTTCTGTGAAAAAAGGGGTTACGCGCGTCGGTTTAGAAAAGCCTGTATGCTGGGGGATAACCCTGGCGGGCAGGGACCCGGCGCGAGAACTACAGATTTTCCGTAAGTAATGTGTCGGAAAGCAGGGGGTTTTGCTGCAACATTCCCTGGATTTTATTTTCGATATCCCGGGCTCTTTGCCGGGCTTTGCTGATTCGCTCAACGGCGAAGGCACCTTTCCCGTACCTGTCGTACAGGTATGAAAATCTATTGTCCAGGGTTACGACATCGGCATGCAGAACCCGTTTGTCGGCGTAGCCGACAATTTCCTCCTGCGTTATTTCCAGACCTCGATCGGTGGGGTAAATATGTTCAAGCACCATGGGTGCTATGCTCGGGTATCCGATATCGCACAAAAGCCGGGCCCCGGTTGTGGCATGGTTCTCTCCCGTGGTCAGGCTTCGTGTTTTTGTTATATCATGCAGGAGGGCAGCAGCTTCGATTGCAGCAAGGTTGTATCTTTTTTCAACGGTGTTGAGGGCATATGCCACGGTAACGGCAACACGGCAGACGACCAGGCTGTGCTGCACGATATTGGGCAGCATGTCATAGCGGTCCATGAGCTCGATGCAGGTTTTGCGGTCCGGTATGCTGTTTGTTGTATTGCACATGATACTCCGGAGAGTTGCATGTTTCAGGTTTCTCTCTCATTGTAAGTGACTTTTCGGCGTTTGACAATGTTTTATGCCCGCCGGTACGCCTACAAAAGATAAAGAAATAGCTTTATATTATAAAGTGTGATACACGGTGAAGTAAGAAACGGCCACCTGAAAAGCATGTGCATAGCCCGCGCCTGGGAGGTTGGATGAGTACCCTGAAACAAAAAATTGCACGCCTGGACAGCATACAAGCCGAGCGGGACATGTATGGCGATGTTTTCAGTCTATTTGAAAAAATATTTATTGAGCATGACCGGGTGAAACAGGTTTTGGGGCCTCATGAGGCTGATTTGCCGCGTGAGGACCTGAAAAAGCGGCTTGAAAACGGGTTTTATGTGCTGGACGAAAAGAGTTTCAGCCCTGATCGTGTTGTATGTGAGGGGCTTTTCAAAGCACTGTTGGCTGTATTTGCGGAGAGCAGCCGGGAGAGCATCACTGCCATAGAGAAGACCATGGAGACAAACATGTTGACCTTTTCTGATCTCATGGATGTGCCGCTCAGTGCCGAGGCTGCAAAAAAACTGGAAACATTTAGAGATGAAAAACTGCTGTTGGTCTATCTGCTGCAGCTTTGTCTGCGGCCGGCCCTTGAGCAGTATGCCGAGTGCACTCGCGGGTTTCTTAAAGAGAGTGAATGGAGTGAGGGCTTTTGTCCGGTATGCGGTAGCTTTCCGTATCTCGCGGAGTTGCGCGGAGAAGAGGGCCGACGTTACCTGTATTGTGCCGAATGCGGCACGGACTGGGGTTTCGAGCGGATCGGGTGCCCCTTTTGCGGAAATGACGAACAGAAAAAACTCGCCTATTTTTCCGCCGAAAATGAGCTGCAGTACCGGGTTGATGTGTGCAAAAGCTGCAAACGATATATTAAAACAATAGACTTTCGCAAAACAGCTCAGGACCTGATTCCTGATGTTGAGAATCTGGCTACGCTGCATCTGGATGTGCTTGCAAAAAAAGAAGGTCTTAAAACAGATGATGTGCTTATTCAGCTGCTCCTTTAAAAAAATTGCCGGAGCAATACCCCCTCTGCCCTTGCTTTTCAAAACCAGTCTGTGCGTTGTGCCTGTTTACGTTGCGGTAGTGTATTCAGTGTGCTTTGGGGGATTGTTGACGCGCGATGACTTTGAATTTGATCTGTTTGTCAATGACCGCTTCCACAGTCTGCATAACTTCTTCGACAGTGGCAGGCGAACATTCAACCAGGACAGAAATCTGCATATTATCTATGTCAACCCGGCTCTGACCACCTATTTCGGCGACCACATGCGTGGGGTGCTGGAGCTGGAGGGGCATTTTGTGATTGATATCGACCGTGATGACACCGACGACCTGATGGAGGTCCGCAATGCCTACCTGCAGGCCATACTGCCGGGGCACAACTGGCTCTCAGTTCTGGCGGGCCGCGAATACCTTTCCACCATGGGCGGCCTTATATATGACGAGGCGTCCCCGGTTATACGGCTGGACGCCGATCTGGAGGGCCCGCTGGACCTACCCTTTCATTTCCAGGTGCTGGTGACCGAGGTTGAAAACGACAGCCCCTATCTGCATACCCGGTTGAAATACCGCTTTTCCTTTTTTGAGTCGCTCACCTTTTCATACGGTTTGTTCAGAGATACCAACAACGGCATAGCCAGGATTTTTAATTTCATCGAGCAGGAGCGGGTCTATACCAGCCGGGGCCGTATCCAGTGGTTCGGGCTGTCTTTGCGGAAATTCATCGGCGATGTTTTTATGCGGGCCGCATTTATTTACAATAAGGGCTCAGTCAGCCTCCGTCATCTCGACGAAGGCCGGCGCAGCATGAGTATGCGGGGGTACCTGCTGGACATTAATTTTGATTACTCCGTGAGCGACAGCGTCATGCTGACCGCTTTCCTGTTTCTGGCAAGCGGCGACAACCGCCCACGGAAAGGTACCCTGCGGTCATTTATTGCAATCGATCCCTATGTCGACAAGACCAATATCTTTTTCAACGGGGGTATTGACAGCCAGTTTTCATCTGATAATGTAGGCTTGAACGGTGTTCAGCTTTCAGGGGTAATTGCACCGGGCCTGTCAGTGGAGTGGCAGATTAATCGTAAGGCCTCGCTGAAATGCGTTTTATCCTATTTATTTCCCCACAACGGCACCGGCAATCAGGGCAGTGCGTATGGCTGGGAAACCGACCTCATGGCGCAGTATAACATTACTGATTACCTTCAGATTTTTGGTGAGTTCAACGTGTTTAAGCCGGGGGAGTATTTCAGGGCTATTACCAACCGTCGTGATCATTTATCTGTGGAGTGTATGTTCGGATTAAACTATTTTTTCAGTAAATAAGTAGTTTTATGCTATAAATAATATATTATATGAAAAAGAATATCCTGGTTGTTAAAAATTTCACAACTTTTTTTGCAACCATGTGTTTAAGATTAATAGGAAAAACATGCGCGATGATCCTCATATTCAGTTGATGCTTGCATTCCAGGAAGGAGATGAGGCCGCGTTTCAAGAGCTTTTTCAAATATTTAAGAAACCGCTTTTGAATTTTGTTTTCCGGTTCTGCCAGGACCGCAGAGTTGCTGAAGAGTTGACCCAGGAAGTGTTTATACGGGTATATCGTTCAGCAGCATCATACAGGCCGGATGCCAAGTTTTCAACATGGGTGTATAGAATAGCAACAAACATCTGTCTGAATGAAATGCGCTCCGGGAAATATCAGTATGAGCGGTCATTTTATGGATACGAAGGCGACAGCTCTCATGTGACTCTGGAGTCGACCGTAGCGGACAAAACACCGAATGTAGACGACCGGATAGAAGATGAAGAGAGCAGCAGCACGGTAAGAAAGGCCATTGCGGCATTACCGGACAAACAGCGAATAGCATTGCTTTTGAGTGTGTATGAACAGATTCCTTACAAGGAGATTGGCGAGCGGTTACAGTGCTCGGAAGGCGCGGTCAAATCAATAATACACCGCGCGAAACTGGCGGTTAAGGACATTCTTTCAAAGGAACTGAAAAAGTGATTACAAAAAACAGATGCAAAAAACACCGTGAAGACCTGATTGCCTATATGGACGGTGAGCTGTCTGAAAAACAGGCGCGTAGGGTTGAACTGCATCTTGAAGAGTGCCCCGGCTGCAGCGCTGAACTGGCACAGATGAAAACCGCCATGGAGTCCCTGTCCCTGTGGGATGCCGTTGAGCCGTCTGCCGATTTCGACCGGGTGTTCCAGCGCAAGCTGAACGCGGTGCGAATTGATGAGCCGGAAACCAGGAAATGGGCCGGGCTGTATGATCTGTTTAAAACCCTTGTTACTCCCCGTTTTACCCTTGCGGCAACCGCAGTGTGTGCGGCCGTGATCGTGATGGTGAGTGTTTTTACCGCCGGCATCAGGACGGACATCCCCCAGGATCAGCTCCATATTGCTACCGATATGGAACTGTTTTTGGATCTGGAGATTATTGAAAACAGTGAAGCGCTGGAAAACTTTGATGTTATAACGTTTTTGGATGTGCTTGAACAGGAAACCAACGGGTGAAACAACTTTGTATAATAGGGCTTTGTATACTTTTGGTTGTTGTAGCCGGTTCTCCCCTGAATGCCCAGGAAGGCGAACCGCAACCGGAGGAAACCCGTACGGGCGACGAAGTAAAGGACGACGAACAGGAAATAATCGACAACATCGAAATGCTGAAGAACCTGGATCTTTTTATGGACCAGGACATTGATATGCTGGATAACCTGGAACTGTTTTTAGCAAATTCATAGAGGAAAAAATGAAACGCTTTGCCCCTGTAAGACAGTATATGTTGCCGCTTGCTGTGGCGGTCTGCCTGGCTCTCAGCAGCCTGTGCATGGGGGGGGCAGTGTATGCCGATGATAAGGGCCTTTCAGACAGAAAGTCGCAGTGGAAAGCCCTGGACAATCAGGACAGGGACCATCTGCGAAAATCATACAAGCGCTGGAAAGAGCTCAGCAAAACGGAAAAATCCAAAATCCGCGATAATTTCAGAAAGTTTCAATCCCTCTCCTCTAAAAATCGGGACCGGGTCCTGAAGAATTACAAGCTTTTCATCAATATGGATTCCGACCACCGCAAGGTTATTTTGAAACGCTACAAAAAGTGGATGAGACTTCCCACCGACAAAAAAGAGACCCTGCGAAAACGCTATCAAATGCTTATCAAAATGCACCCCGAAGAGCAGGCCAAGTTTTTCAAAAATTACCGGACCTGGAAACGTCTGGCCTCCGAGCAGAAACAGGAGATCCTCTCTACCTGGCGTTCGTTGCCGCCTTCCAAGCGGGAAACCCTGCTTAAACAGTACGGAAGTGCCGTCTCCGGGCAACGGCGGGAGGAAATTCGCAGAATCCTGAAGAAGATTCGCAAACAGCGCCTTGAAGAAAACACCTTCAAAATACGATAAGCGTATCCCCTCTGCCGTGAGGCACCCCCTGATGCGCTCCTTCTCCGTTGCCATAGCCGCAGCTTTGATAGTGTTCTGGTGTTCGGCCGGTTCCGCAGTCGGCCAAACCGTTAGTCCCGTATTGTATGCCTGGGGCAGCGGTACGGTGGCTATTGACGGCGCAGGCACGGTCGATATTACCTGCCGGGGCTTTATGATTGTCGACAATGCCACCGACGTGTATACTGAAGGCAGCGACTGGTACAGCCTCGACTTGGAGAACGGCAAAAAGCTGTATGTCTCTGTGAAAGGAAACGCGCTTCTGTCCGGCAACACTATGGACGTTTTGTGCGGAGGCGCCTCTATCACCGTGAATGCCAGGTGCAATGGGGTGGTCACCCTGACCGGTGCCGGCTATTATGTCAGGGGGCTGCGTGTCGGTTTTTGGGATGCTGAAGGAGTAGCGGTTGAAGTCGGCATACAGTAGTAACGATGCACAGCAGTATCCGTGAAATATCCCACTCACATGCACCCTGGGCCGTCGCCTGACGGCCTTTTCTACTCCCGGTTGCATGCCTTTCATAATTCCTATACAATGGTTACGCCTTCGTTAAAAGTTCATCTGCTGCGTTGCATCTGAAGCTTTTAACTGTGCCGTATTTTGCAGGATTGAACAGTGAACATACTTTATTTAATAAAAGAATTGTACGATTATGACGACCGTTGCCATTGCAACCCTTGGATGTAAGGTGAATCAGTGCGACAGCGCAGCTTTGCAGGAGGCGCTGGAGCAGGATGGCTGTGCCATTGTGCCGTTCAGCGGTTCGGCGGATATGTATATCGTCAATACTTGCACGGTTACCGGCAGCACCGAATCCCAATCCCGGCAGCTTGTCCGGCGGGCACTGCGCCTAAACGAGGAGGCCCAGGTTCTTGTAACAGGCTGCTATGTCCAGAAATCGACCGATGAATTGTGTGCTATTTCAAATAGAGTTCATGTTATCGGGAACCATGAAAAGAAGGATATTGTTGCATTTGTCGAAAAGATAGTGCGTGGGCAGGCGGCGGTACGAGAGGTTTCAGATATCGGACAGGAAAAAACGTTCACCACCCCGGCTTTTTCAAAGTTCATGAACCGCAGCCGGGCTTTTCTCAAAATTCAGGACGGCTGCAATGCCCGCTGTTCTTACTGCATTGTACCATCGGTGCGCGGCCGCAGCAGAAGCCTCCCTCCTGAGGAAGTGCGTGCGCGCCTGGTGCAGCTTGTTTCTTCGGGTTATCAAGAGATTGTCCTGACCGGTATTCACCTGGGCGCTTTCGGGCTTGACCTGCAACCCCCAACAAGCCTGACTAAGCTGGTGAAGAGCTTTGGGGAGGACGACCGCCTTGCCGACACCCGCATTCGGCTCAGCTCGATTGAACCGACGGAATTTACAGAGCAGCTTAGAGCTGTTTTTAGCGATGTTTCGCAGGTCTGCCACCATGTGCACGTACCCCTGCAGAGCGGCGACGATGCGGTGCTCAAGCAGATGCGACGTCCGTATACGACCTCCTTATTTAGAGATGTGATTGAACGGCTTGTCGATGCAGTGCCGGACATGAATATCGGTATCGATGTTATTGTGGGCTTCCCCGGCGAGACCGAGGAGCAGTTCGAAAACACCGTTGCTTTTCTGCGGGACCTCCCGGCCGGGTATTTACACGTGTTTCCCTATTCCCGGCGACAGGGAACCCCCGCTGCCGACTTCAGCGGCCAGGTTCCGGAACGGGTTAAAAAAGAGCGGGTGCATGTTCTGCGGCAGCTTTCAGAGGAGATGAAGAGCCGGTTTCAGGAAAAGCACATCGGCCGCACTCTTCAGGTTCTCGTTGAAAGCAGCCGGGATAAAACCACCGGCATGCTCAAAGGGTTTTCACGCAACTACATTCCGGTTGTGTTCGAGGGTTCTGCTTCATTGTTCGGCAAAGAGGTTGCAGTGAAAGCAACTGATGTGATGGACGGAAAAGCAAGAGGTGTTTTGCAGTAAATTCAATCTGAACAGGAGTGAGTAGGATTATGGTTTTGGACATTATCATTATAACTATTACCGCACTGTTAATTCTCGGCGGCATCATCGGGTCGGTGGTGCCTATTATCCCCGGGCCCGTGCTTGTGCTTGTGGGGGCGGTTGTATATGCCTGGCATACCGACTTTACGGTTGTTAGCTGGACCGTTCTAGCGGTGCTGGCGGTTCTTGCAATTTTAAGCCAGGTGCTTGACTATGTGGCTTCCGTGTTCGGGGCTGGCAAGTACGGGGCCAGCAAATGGGGCCTTGCAGGTGCTTTTATCGGCGGTATCGTCGGAATATTTTTTGGAGGCATTATCGGAATCATTATCGGGCCGTTTATCGGCGCCGTTGTTTTCGAGCTTTTCCACGGCAAAACATTTGCCATGTCATTTAAGGTAGGATACGGTACCCTCCTGGGGCTCCTGGGCGGTGCCCTGGGCCGGTTGATTATCGCCCTTATAATGGCCGGGGTGTTTGTCGTAAGCGTCTGGAAGTAAGCCCGGTTTTTCCCCGATTGCTTTTTTGTACGATATTTGATAGAACCTTTTCATCAGTAGAAACTCACAAATACATTACAGCCTGTTGGGGCATGCAGGTATAATAAATTGTAAATTCTTATCAAATAGTGGGGGCAGGGGCTCTTACCAAAGCATTTTTATTCCCGCCTGATCGCTACGCAATGAGGGGCACCAGTGAAAAGAGCTACTCAATTTCCATTCCTTTCTTTTATCGCGATTTCCATCTTTTCTCTATTGTTATCGGCTTCATACATCCAGGCCACTACCTGGTATGTTGACGGAGGGGTTGATTCTTCAAGTCAGTATGGCCTCACCTGGGCCGATGCCTTCAAAAACCTACAGAATGCCATTAGTGCGGCAGAAGCCGATGATATCATTTTTGTAAAAGAAGGCCGCTATCCACTTTCGGCAAGTATCGAGGTCGACAAGGCCGTGCATATCTACGGCGGCTTCCCGGCTGACGTTGCCTATCCTGAGTGGGACGACCGGGACCCAGGGCTTTTTGAAACCGTACTGGATGGCCAGTACTCGGTCTATAACTTACTGTACATTACCGACAATGCTACCATAGACGGCTTTACTATCCGCAATGCTGATGATGGGTGTGTAGAAGAGGCAGATGGTGGAGGCGCTTATGTTTTTCATGCTTCACCAACCATTACAGACTGCATTTTCATGAATAATAGTGTAAGCGGTAACGGCGGAGCGCTTTTTATTAACTACAGTTTTGCTATCATTGATAATTGTACTTTCACTGGAAACACTGCAAACGCTGGTGGTGGTATTTACAACCATTTTTCGTCACCTGCAATTTACAATTGCGTTATCTCAAGTAATACAAGTAATAGGCTTGTGGATAATGGTGGTGGTGGTATTTACAACCATTTTTCGTCACCTAAAATTTCCAACTGCATTATCTCAAAAAATAATAGTAATATGCATCATGATGGAGGTGGAGGAATATGTAATTATTCCTCATCTCCTATTATCAAGGATTGCATTATTTCCGGGAATAATGCTCGAAATGGTGGAGGTGTATATAATCAGTCCTCGTCTCCTCGCATCACAAACTGCACTTTTTCCGGTAATAGTGCCGTATATGGCGGGGGACTAGATGATAGTACATCGTCGTCCATTGTCACAAACTGCACTTTTTCCGGTAATAGTGCTCGAAATTGTGGTGGAGGAGTAAGTAATTATGAATCGTCGTCCATTATAACGGACTGCACCTTTTCCGGTAATAGTGCCGTTTATGGCGGAGGAATATATGATTCATGGGAATCTTCGTCAATCATTACCAATTGTATTATTTTCGGCAATCGTGCCGATAATGGCGGTGGATTGTATAATAGGTATTCATCTCCCAGTATCGCCAATAGTATTTTGTTCGGTAATACTGCTATATTTGGCGGTGGAATATATGAATATTATCCGACGGTTGGTGCACGACCCCTCATTGCAAATTGTAGTATAACCGGTAATAGTGCAGACAGGGGTGGTGCCCTTTTTTTTGAAGATCAAGCTAAATACCTAAGTGCACATTTTCGTATTCGTAATTGTATTATATGGAATAATCCAACCGGCGATTTATTGCCCTCAGTAGATTGTTCTAATACCCCTTCTTTTACTGCTTCACACAGCAATATCGATTCAGATGGTTATGTCGGCTTTAACGGTAATATAAATGCCGATCCCCTGTTTGTCCGTAATCCTGATCCCGGCCCTGATGGCGAGTGGGGAAAGGGTGATGATGACTATGGGGATTTGCGCCTTCGTCCGCTATCACCCTGCATCGATGCTGCAAAAAGTGTGTATGCTCCTGGAACCGACTTTGATGGAAATACGCGATGTGACATAGGTGGTATTCAAAATACAGGAGGAGGTGTCTATCCATATTATGATATGGGGGCTTATGAGTTCCGCACCCAGGCAGACTATGATGCGGACGGCATCGCCGACTGTGAGGACAACTGTCCCGATCAATACAATCCCGATCAAAATGAAAATGATAATGATACTTATGGTGCTGAATGCGACCCATGCCCGGATGATCCTATCAATGATATTGACGCAGACGGTGTTTGCAGCAATTTTGATAATTGTCCTTTTTTATACAACCCATCTCAGGCAGATATTGATGCAGACGGAGTTGGGCATGCCTGTGATAATGATACCATCTGGTATGTAGATGGTGATGTGGAAACATCCGGAGATGGATCCAGTTGGGATGAGGCGGTGCGAACGATACAGGAAGCAGTTGCTGCCGCAATGCCGGGTGTGGAAATTTGGGTTAAGAAAGGATCGTACAGTAGTGAAGAAGACGCGGAAACAGTGCTGGTTATCGATAAGGCGTTGCACTTGTATGGAGGGTTTGACGGAACCGAAGAGAAGAGAGGAGATAGGGACTGGCGGCAGAATACGACCATTGTTGATGGCTGGGGGGTGACCCGCTGTTTTAAGTTAAGTGCTGATGTCAGCATTGACGGGTTTACAATTAAAAACGGCTATGCTTCTCATTCAGGTGGTGGAGTATATGTGTCTCGAGCTTCCCCTCTTTTATCTAATTGTAACTTTATAGGTAATTCTGCGCAATATGGAGGCGGTGTATTAATTGAGTTTCATGTAGTATCCACCATCACCAATTGTGTTTTTTTGGGCAACAATGCCCTTTATAAGGGAGGTGGAATATACATTACTTATTCATCTCCTACCATCACTAACTGCGCTTTTTTAGGTAACAAAGCTGCAAGGAAAGGTGGTGGAATATATAATAATTATTACTCCTCACCCATCATTGCCGCGTGCTATATTATAGGTAATGCCGCTGCTAGTGGTGGTGGAATATATAATGATTACACTTCTCCTACTATTACTAATTGTAGCATCTCCGGTAATATCGCAGAGAAGGGAGGTGGAATATACTGTGAAGAATCGCCCTCAGGCCGTATTACACATGCCAGTATAATAAACTGTATTATATGGAGGAATTCAGCAGGAGATTTGTTGCCATCTATTACCAATTTTGATAACGCTTCTATTCCTGTTGCTAACAGTAATATCGATTCAGATGGGTATGTCGGCATTAACGGCAATATCAATACCGATCCTTTTTTTGTCCGTAACCCTGATCCAGGTTCTGATGGCGAGTGGGGCACGGAAGATGATGACTATGGTGATTTGCATCTTCAGCCTGGATCGCCTTGTATTGATTCCGGTAATTCAACCGTCAGTACTCTCACGGATACTGATTTTGATGGTGAGCCCCGGATTATGGATGGTAATAATGATGGCGTTGCCGCAGTAGACATGGGAGCGGATGAGTATTCAGGCAATGTTATAGTGTCTTTAATGCCGCCAAGTGTTTCGGATGGCGATAATTCCGGCACAACGCCAGGTGGTTCCGGGAGCGGCGTAACCTTTCAGGGTGTGAATGATGGAGATGTGTTCGATGATGATATCACAGGCTATGAGCAATCCGGCAGTCCTGCAGATGAAGAAATGGTTTTGTTAGGGTCCGATGATGACAGGTCATCTTCTGATAAAGATAGTGCTGCTGTAAAAAATTACATATGCAACGGTTTATGGCCGTCGTTAAAGAACCCCTGGTACTTTACTCATCCGGCAGGTGTGGCAGTGGATACTTGGGGGAATTTGTATGTTGTAGATACAGGCAAGCACCGCATCCTGAAGTTTACGGCAGGTGGCAAGTTTGTTATGGGATGGGGAAGTCATGGATCGGGATATGGGCAGTTTTTATATCCGACTGGTATAGCAACAGACCTGTACGGGAATGTGTATGTGGCAGATACCGACAACCATCGGATACAGAAGTTTGACTCTAATGGTAATTTTATATCAGAAATCTGTGAGCAGATATTGGATACTGAGACTTTGAGCTATCCCCAGGGTGTGACCCTTGATGAGTGGGGTAATATCTATGTGACGGATACCTATAATGACCGAATAGTTAAGTTTTGTCCCGATGGTTATCTGATAGCCATGTGGGGTGCATACGGAACAAGCCCTGGTGAGTTTGATTTGCCTCGAGGTATAGCATCAGACAGGCAGGGGCATATCTATGTTGCCGACCGCTACAACCACCGTATTCAAAAATTCGGAGATAACGGAACGTTTCTATCTGAGTGGGGGAGTGATGGCGATAGTGACACACAACTTGACTCTCCCCTTGGAATAGCTGTTGGCGAAGGTGGTTCGTTATATATATCCGACAGTGAAAATTGCCGAATAATAAAACTCCATGATAACGGTACTGGTTTTGGTTTTGTTGCACAGCAAGGGACCTGCGGCGACGGGAGTGATGAGTTTTGCAACCCGGTCGGAATAGCAGCCGATGGAAACAGGAACCTCTATGTTACAGATATCTGGAATAATCGGATTCAAAAGTATGTTGATAATGAAAGTGATTTTTTGTTTGTGGCAAGGCTTGCGAATCGGGGTGAAAACGGTGGTGAATTTATCGCTCCAGAAAGTATTGCTGTAGGTGATGATGCTGTCTATGTAGCTGATACGGATAATAATCGTATCCAGGTGTTTAGCGGCAATGGCGATTTTTTATGGGAGTGGAATTACTCTAATTATCTTTTGCGTCCTATGGGGATTGCATCAGATAAACAGGGCTATACGCATGTCGCAAATAGCGGTAAAAATCACTTAATAGATTTTAAAAAAGCGAATGGGTATTGTAAATTCTGGGATGGATATGGAAAATTTACTTATTATGCACCTCGGGGTATTGCATGTGACAATAAGGGTAATATCTATGTTGTCGACAGTGGAAACGGTCATATTGTAAAAAAAACCAATGAATGTGAATCTCTTGTCGTATGGGGTGGAGTTGGTACCGATAACGGCACTTTTAGAAATCCCCACGGTATAGCAGTAGATGCAGAAGGAAATGCCTATGTTGCCGATACGGATAACCACCGGGTTCAGAAGTTTACATCCAATGGTGTGTATATTGGTCAGTGGGGTATTTATGGCAGCGGCGAAGGCGAATTCAACGCACCGCGCGGTGTTGCAACCGACAATGAGTCGGGTAGGTTGGTAGTGTATGTTGCCGACAGCGGCAATCATCGGATTCAGAAATTTACGGCTGATGGAACATTTATTCAGACATTTGGTGGTAAAGGCACAAATCCTGGTCAGTTGAATGATCCCGGGGATTTAAGTATCGCCAGGGACGGTCGTATATATGTTGCCGATACCGGCAATGATCGGATTCAGGTATTCAGTCCTCTGCAGAAGCCCAACAGTAAGGCCATAATCGTTGCCGGGCGCACCTATGCCGGAGATGCGCTTTGGAATGCAACCAGCATGAATACCAAATTTGCCTACCGGGCGTTACTGTACCAGGGCTTTACTAAAGATACTATCTGCTATTTATCATCAGACATCCAGTGGGACCAGGACAATAACGGCCAGTTTGACGATGTGGACGGTGAGGCCACCAGGGAGAATTTGCATAAAGCGTTGACTGAATGGGTGCAGGATGCAGATAACCTTGTTGTATGCCTGATAGACCACGGCGGTCCTCAGACGTTCCGTTTGAATGAACAAGAGGTGCTTTCGGCCGGGGAGCTTTCGCAGTGGCTTGATAGTTACGATGGTCCCACAACGGTGGTGTATGACGCCTGCAGTTCGGGGAGTTTTTTGCAGGCATTAAAAAAAGATAACCGTACGGTTATTGCCAGTACTGATGTCAACCAGCGGGCAAAGTTCCTGGGGGGAGGGGCAATCTCGTTTTCAAACTATTTCTGGAACCATATTTTTAACGGCACCCCGGTAAAAGAGGCCATGGCAAAGGCCGGATCTGCTATTGTAAGTACCTTCGGTGATCAAACACCCATGTCGGAACCTGCGGATATACCCGATTCACTGACAATTGGCTATGGAACAAGCATATCTGGCAGTGCTCCAGAGATTGCAGCGGTATCACCACCTGCCCAGACTATTACAAGCGGCACCAGTGCCACAATCAGGGCCAATGGGATCACTGATCAGGATTCAAGCAAGTTGTCCGGCGTATGGGCGGTGGTGCTGCCGCCGGGCTTCAGCGAAGACTCGATCGACAATCCCATGGTGGAGTTGCCGTACTTTGAGATGCAGGAAGTTGACTGTGACGGGTATGACGGCAAATGCTATGAGGGGACTTTTGATAAATTTACCATAGCCGGAGAATACCAGGTTGCCGTCTATGCCATGGATGACCAGGGCAATACATCGATGCCGCTGGTAGCGGATGTTGAGGTTGAAAATAACCTGGCCCAGAGGGCAATTATAGTGGCCGGCGAAACAGCAGCAGAGCAGTTTGTGGAAAAGGGGGTGGGTATTGCCCTCAGAGCCCTGAGGATCCAGGGGTACAAAGATGAGGTGATTACGGTGCTGGGCATGGAGGAGCCTGCAAGCCTTTCAGCGCTTCAGGTGGCGCTGGAGGACTCTCGAAACAGTACCCATGATCTGGTAATGTACCTGATCGGGCAGGGCGGGGCGGAAGAGTTTCAGATTAATGCTAGTGAAATTTTGTCGGCTGCCGTGCTTGATGGCTGGCTGGATGATTTGCAGGGGCATATGGACGGGATGCTTACCGTAATCTATGATGCCGACTCTTCGGGCAGCTTTATGCCCCGGCTCACTCCTCCAGAGAACAGGAAACGCATTGTTATCACAAGCACCGCTGTCGATGAAACGGTGTATTACGGCAGCCAGGGGCTTATATCGTTTTCCACCTTTTTCTGGAGCCAGGTGTATAACGGTGAGAAAGTGCACGATGCCTTTACCTATGCCAAAAAGGCAGCGGGATGTCTGAATAAAAGCTGTCGGAGCCAGACCCCGGGCCTCAATGATAATGGTAACGAAGTGGCAAATGAATATGCCGATGGCTTACTTGCCATGAACTACAAGATCGGCATCGGATGGAACTTTGCCGATGACGGCCCTATGATCGGCAGCCTTTTTGCCGAAGCCGTAGAGAATAAACAGGTGTCTATTCAGGCCGGTGTGACCGGAACAGGGGAAATCAAACGTGTGTGGGCCGTTGTTACACCCAGTGACTATTGTCCGGGCGGCAGTAGTGCGGTAGCGGAGATTGAACTCGATTATGACAGTGTATCGGAAACAGCGATGGGTCTCTTTGACGCCGCCGCTTCTCAGAACTACAAGATAACCGTGTATGCCCGTGATAACGACAATAACACCTCCCAGCCATTTGAAACCAAGGTGTACCTGGGGGGAAGTCAGAGATTGTGTGGTGGAAATAACGCTGATGCATATGAAGATGATAACTCCAAAGACCAGGCAAAGGTTATTGTTGTAAATGACCGCGAACCCCAGGAGCACAACTTTTGTAGTGATGTGGATGAAGACTGGGTGAAGTTCTACGGCCTGGAAGGGGAGTATTACAGTATTGCAGCAGATGACTTTGGAGACAACAGCAAGCCGGTCATTGAGCTGTACAATGAAAACCTTGATATGCAGCGCTCGAAGGTGCCGGAAGAGGGCGGGGCGGTGTATCTTGACTGGCTGTGCCCTGAAGACGCTATCTACTATGTACGGCTGTGGAATTACCTGCTGTATGACGAAGATAGTACATCTACCGGTTACCGCCTGCGGGTCTACAACCCGTACTGGCCGGATTTCCTGGTCATGATAAGTGGGGAGGTGCAGGACCGTAAAACGCAACAGCCAATAGACGGAGCCGTCATTGCCACCGACGGTGGAGGGGCTGCAATATCATCCCAAGGGCGCTATGAGCTGTATCAGTATCCGGGCCAGTGGACCCTTTCGGCTATGGCCGCCGGATATCAGTGGTTAATGGAGCAATTAAGTGTAGGTTCAACCAGCCTGATGATGCAGAAAGATATCAGCATGCAGCCGCTGGGCACGTCTACCTCCACAACCACCAGTATCGATTCGCCGTCATCCCCCTCTGGATCTCCAACCACAACAACCGTGCCCGGAGAGACAACCTCTTCGAGTACTACAACGACTATTGACGGCGGCAATCCGCCGACCACAACAACCACGGTGCTCCCCCAGCCGCCGCCCCTTGAGATAACATCAATTCCACGGGTAACGGCCTTTGCCGGAGAAACCTACACCTATACCGTTGAGGTGGGTGGCGGGTCTGCGGTAACCTGTTCGCTGGAAACGGCTCCGGCTGGAATGGAAATTGACAATGCCACGAATACCATCACCTGGACGCCCACGGTACAACAACTGGGGAACCATAAGGTAGTCGTGTGTGCTGTAGAGGACCTGGGCCAAAAGGTGAGCCAGGAGTTTACGGTGCGGGTAACCCTGAGCTGCATGTTGACGCAGGTTCTGAACAATAACAGGCACGATCTGGATATGTTGAGGAACTACCGTGACAGCCGCCTGTACCGGAGTTCTTCAGGCAGGGGGCTTTTGTACCTCTACTATGCAAACGGCCCGGAGCTATATGAAATACTGGCAAAACAGCCCGGCCTCATGGCATCGGTCCGTGAGTTGGTCCGCGAACTGCTGCCGGTGCTTAAAAGAGGTGTCGAAAAGAATGAACCCGTCAGCCTTTCAAGAGATACACGCAGAGAGATGCGCTCGCTGCTTAAAAAGATCCGGCAAAAGGCATCGCCGGGACTGAAAAAGGGCCTGGCCCTGGTATTGCGCAGATTAGAGGACGGCAGTTTTCTGAAAGAAATCGGGGTGGAGCTGGAAGCCCTCAAGCGGGAGCGTTAGCTGAAAAATATCCCCGCATCCCATTTCTTTGAATATTTTCCATATCCATGGTATAATGAATGACTCAACGCGACTCTCGGAGAACGTCTATCTCCTGCGTTGCGCTCACCCTTCGTCATTGCGACGTACAGACAAGTACGCCTCATTTCTCAGGGTGTCGCGCGCCTTGCATCTAAACATTCTCCAAAAGTCTCCTAACTATTGAATTTTGTTTTCATAAAGGTATGCTTACTATGTCTGATTTTCCTGCAGATCTCCCTGAAAATGTTCATCATATTACCGTAGAAGGCAGAGATGTGTATCTGGTGGGGACGGCACATGTATCGCTGGAAAGCGTTGAGGATGTGCGTACCGCCATTGAAACGATCAATCCTGATACTGTGTGTGTTGAGTTGTGCGAAGCGCGTCACAAGGCCATGATGGACCAGGATTCCTGGAAGAAGATGAATATTTTCAAGGTGATTAAGGAAAAAAAGGCCCTGTTTCTCCTTGCACAGTTGATCCTGAACGCATTTTACCGGAAAATAGGTGAGCAGCTCGGTGTGCAGCCCGGCGCTGAAATGATAGAGGGCATGCGGCTGGCAAAAGAGAAGGGCGCTACACTCGTGCTTGCCGACCGGTTGATAGAAGTTACCCTGAAGCGCGTATGGGGTTTTTTGAATTTCTGGAACAAGCTGAAGATGTTTGTCCAATTGATGGCCAGTCTGTTTGTGGCCGAGAAGGTCGATTCCGACCTTGTTGAAGAGTTGAAGAACCAGGACCAGTTGGAAAATGTACTCGAGACTTTTACCCGTTCTTTCCCTGAGGTTAAAAAGCGTTTGATCGATGAACGCGATATGTACCTTGCCCAGAAAATCAGAACCGCACCGGGGAAGTCGATTGTGGCCGTGGTGGGTGCCGGACATGTGCCCGGCATTAAGCAGCATATTCAAAAAGATGTCGACCTGTCTCCGCTTGTTGAACTACCTCCCAAAGCCCTCGCGCCCGTCATATTAAAATGGGCGATACCCATACTGATTGCGGTGCTGCTTATTGTCGGCTTTGTGAAGGGCGGAACCCAGAACGGTATCGAGTCCATTTATATCTGGATATTGGTAAACGGCATTCTTGCCGGTCTCGGGGCCGCAATCGCCCTTGCGCACCCCCTTACCATACTGGCCTCATTCCTGGGAGCCCCCCTTACCAGCCTGAATCCCATGATTGCCGCCGGCTGGGTAGCCGGATTTGTGCAGGCCTGGGTTAAAAAACCCACGGTTTCAGACCTTGAGGACCTGCCCAATGCAATTGTAACGTTGAGGGGCTTCTGGACAAACCCCGTCAGTAAAGTCCTTCTTGTCGTTGTGCTGGCAAACCTGGGCAGCTCCCTTGGGACGTTTATTTCGGGGGGGTGGATAGCGGCCAGATTATTTTAAGCTGTAGGTGGCTTGCGTAAAACGCCCATCTCCGTTGTTGCGCTCATCCCTCGTCGCTGCGACGTACAACCAAGTACGCCTCACTCCTCAGGATTTCACGCGCCTTGTATCTGAGCATTTTTCACAAGCCACCGGTTTGTGGGTATTGTATCAGCTTTTAAAAAACTCAAACATCATTGGCTGTGGCCTGCGTAAAACGCCCATCTCCTTCCTTGCACTTATTCCTCATCCTTTAAAAACGTGCCCTTTTTTTAAACAGTGTTTTCCCCGGAATTCCGCCCAGTTTCAGACTTATA
The DNA here is from genome assembly GCA_028282925.1 of Thermodesulfobacteriota bacterium. Classification (GTDB taxonomy): domain Bacteria; phylum Desulfobacterota; class WTBG01; order CAIYCZ01; family CAIRTM01; genus JANQGV01. The sequence goes on along the minus strand of JANQGV010000078.1, from coordinate 7,747 downwards.
TAAGCTCTCGTTTTTTTTATTATAAAATGAATAATAAAAATATGTATATTGTGACCAATTTTGCAGACCAATCTGTCTCAAGTGATGATAAAAATACCCGAAAATATACTGTAGAGATTTTAGTGTAGATCATATTGCAGGAGCAGGAGGATCGAAGACATGGAAATATCCATAAACAGGCGCGGCAAGGACCGCTATACCACCGATATTGCCGCCCAGTACTTTATAAAAAAGCAAAGCGACCGTTATGAAAACTGCATCATTGTCAACATGAGCCGTACCGGTGCTGCGGTCAGGTTTCCACGCAGGGAAACCATTACAAAGGGTGCCGAAGTTTTTATAGAAGTGATACTCCCGCAGGGATTCGAGCAATTTACCCTGAAAGGTGTCATTAAAAGGGTGCAGGAAAAAGAAGCAATCGGCGGTATCCATTTTTGTGAAATGCTGGACGAGTTTATCTTTGAAAAACTTGTTGCCAAATAAGGATTTTTGTCCTTTGCTGATAAAGCAACAACCGTTCTTGGGTTTTGTAGTTGCCTTGTGTGTCATGATTTCTAACGGTATACTTAGTATAGAGATGCATAGTGATACCGCCACGACTCTTTCTCCCGCGCACTTTACCGGTTAAGAGACCGGTGCGGTATACCGATACGTAATAACGATACGAAGAGCCTGAAATCATGAAATGTAGCGTCTCATACATGAGGTTCATTGTGCGTTTGGCGTTTCTTCTCTTTCTACCTGTTTTTTTGTACCTTTCTTTTCATTCAGTCGCCGCATACGAGTTGAAAGACACCCGCCATGTGCTGGTTTTGCATTCGTATCACCAGGGATACAAGTGGACCGACGATATCATGGCAGGCATTGTGGAAACGTTCCGGCAAGCGGGGGATGGCAAGATCAAGCTGTATGTTGAGTACATGGGGACCAAACAAATATTAGATGAGCAGTATTACCGTCAGCTGAAAGAGTTGTACAAGCACAAATACAGGAATACAGCGTTTGACCTCATTATTGCATCTGACGACAATGCTTTCAATTTCTTAAGGACATACCGCAAGGAACTCTTTTCAGCCATTCCGGTTGTGTTTTGCGGCGTCAATTTTTTTCAAGCTTCCGATCTGGAAGGCTATCCCCTGTTTACCGGAGTCAGTGAAGATGTGGACCTGAAAAAAGGTTTTGATCTGGTGTTTGAACTGCACCCTGCTACAACAGAAATTGTTGTAGTGGTGGATTCCACAACAACAGGACGCAAGATTTACGAAAAGCTGCTGGAGGTGTTGCCGCTCTATAGCCGGGATATTACCTTTATCCTGATGAGGGACAATACAATGTCCCAGATTCAGGAAAAAGTATCAGGGTTGCCGGACACCGGCGTGGTTTTTTACACACTTTTTTTTCGCGATGCAGAAGGAACGTTCTCCGAATATGATGAAAGTATTTCCCAGATAGCCGCTCACTCCACGGTACCCATTTACGGGGTATGGGATTTCAGCCTGGGATACGGCATCGTCGGCGGCATGCTGACAAGCGGGTATTACCAGGGGGTGACTGCCGCCGGGCTTGCCCTGCGTATCCTGCATGGAGAAAATGCCGCGGAAATCCCTGTTGTCATGAAAAGTCCCAACCGCTATATGTTCGACTACCGGCGTTTGATGCAGTTTAACATCAGTCCAGCCGACCTGCCGAAAGGCAGCCTTGTGCTCAACCGGCCTTTTTCGATACTGGCTGAATATAAAAAAGCCATTATGGGTATTATCGCCGGTTTTGTGGTTCTTGTGGGAGTGATCCTGACATTGACGCGTACTATTGCCACACGAAAAAAGGCAGAGATGGCCCTCACCGCTGCACGCGATTCGCTGGAAGCAACCGTACATGAACGTACCGGTCAGTTGACGATTGTGAATGATCAGCTGAAAGCTGAATTGAGCGACAGGAAAAAAATCGAGACGGCCCTGCGAAAAAGCGAAGAGCGCTTCCGGGCAATAGCGGAATCTTCACCCGATGCCATTATTACCGCCGACAGCCGTAACAATATTATTTACTGGAATAAGGGAGCGGAGAGGATATTCGGATACCGTGTTGATGAGGTTATCGGCAAGCCGGCTGAATCGCTTCTGCCGGAAGAGTACCGCCCTAAAAACCGTGAATTGTTTTTGGATTTTATGCAGAATGTGGCCCGTGATTTTTCCGGCAAGACGATTGAGGCGCACGGGGTGCGCAAAGACGGCAGCGTGTTTCCGCTGGAGCAGTCCCTGGCCAGTTGGCATATCGAAAACGACTGGTTTTTTACCAGCATTACCCGGGACATTTCGGACCGAAGGCAGTCCGAGGAGGAGCGTGAAGATCTTATTGAGAAGCTTCAGGAGGCACTGTCTGAAGTGAAGACGCTCAGCGGGTTGCTGCCAATTTGCAGTGCCTGTAAAAAGGTCCGTGACGACCGGGGCTACTGGACCCAGATAGAGGCATACATCCGCAAGCATTCTGATGCCGAATTCACCCACGGTATTTGTCCGGAATGTAAAAAGAAACTGTATCCTCACCTTTTTAAGGATTCCGAATGAAAATATCCCTGAAATCTCGGCGCGTTTTTTTCTTAGTTAAATGAGTTGTTTGTGGTATGCTTGTTGAAAGTAAGACGAAACGGAATGAGTTCCGTCAAACAACAGAGCGAGGCAATCGTGAATAATCCTACCATGCAAAAAGCACTTGTCTTCTGCTGTGTAATCGGTGCTATGTTTATCAGCGTTTCCACTGCCGATGCTTTTGAGGCGGCCTTCATGTCGAAACCGTCGGCACAGCAGAGCGGGTATCTGCAGCCGGTACGGCTCATCGGCACCATGATGGTATCGACTGCCGGGCGGCTCGACTATCCTGCGCCCCTGCAGATACTCCTGCGGGAAATAGAGGTCGCCGCTGAAAGCGGTTTCTACGAAGAGATTCCAGGGCTGATAGATACGTTTATGGAGTCTTCCCAGGTAAGCGGGCAGCAACTGATTGTTCCCGAATGCATTTTTGAATGGCTTGCCATTTTGCGCAGCCTCTGGGATTTGGGAATCGGGCTGCTTTTGAGCGAGCCTGAGGCCAACCCCGAGTGTTTTGCCCTGACGACCTCCGAGGACATGCTCTTTATCCTTGAAAGCATGATGGCCTACCGGATTTGTTCCATGAGATATTCCGAGAATCCTGATGAGGATCTTTTGCATCAAATGGAAATACTCAGGAAAGTCGTTCTTGTTATCGATGAATTTTTATATATCATTGAGTTGCTGGCATGCCATCAGCAACAATGAACCGGCGAGGTGATGTGTCCATGAAAAAACGAATATCTTTTACCGTTTTGATTCTCTGTGCGGCAACCTTACTGTTGAACACCCCTGCATATTCCGTTGAATACTTGTCCATCCCCGAACTGTCCGATTCAGCACTGTTCGCTTCTGTTGATGGTGAAACGGCCGCAGAGGACTACCCGGCGCTGCTCTCCCTGCAGGACAGCGCTTACGACTACGCCCTTGCCCTGTCGGCCCAGGCCGACAATGCCACCATTCCCCCGGAGTGTTATCTTGATTTGATCCTTTCCGTGGAGAATTTTATTCAAGGATGTATTTTTCTTGCCCACTGGCTCGAGACCCCTTCGGAAATCAGTGATCTTGTAGCCGCATCCCTGACGTTCGCCATAGCGTTTAACCGGTATTTTGATTATCTCGAATGCCAGATCATCGACTGAGTTTCATATTTCTTCGTGTGTATGAACAGGTTGTCTGTCCCAATAAACCCCTCCATATCGATATCAATGCCGTCAGAAAGTGACCTGTGTGTATGAAACAACGTGACCTGAAAAGCCTGCAAAAATATGCGGAACGCAGAGTCGAGTTTCTGCAAAACCTGCGCGAAACAGTCCGCCGGATTCTTAAGAAGCAATTCGGCCTGGAGCGCACTACCGTCGACAGGATTGTAAGCCATTTTTTTGCGGAAGGGTACCTGCCGGGGTGGTATTATTACCATAATACCGCCGGGGAAATTGCCGGCCACATTTACGTGATTACCCAGGTTCTGAACGCAAACACCGAATTTATCAAGCTTGAAAGTGACGACGGTAAATCGATCAGTTATTTTATTAACGTAGGCTGGGATTATATCGGCAAGCTTGCCCGCATTATAGGCGAATACGTGCATGCCGATGTTGTGCGCTTTGACTCTGTTATGACCCGGTCGGGAATCAGAATTGTGTCGATCGAGAAGGGATGCCGGCAGAATATTCCTTTCTCTCCTGATGAGCAGCGAGAAGCTTCGAGGCTGCACAGGAAACTGGTGTCCTTCGGGCGTGTGAAAAAAATCGCTTCTACCGAGCTGTTTTTGCAGTGTCTTCCCTGTAGTTACCTTGCCGAGGAAGTGAAAATGCTGACCCGGCCGCGTCGTATCTATCGGCATCTGAAGCTTTTTAACAAGGCTCTGGAAGCCCGGGGGAAGGTGGTTGTGCAAACGGAAAACGTCCCATTCGGGGCCGACGAGGATACTCTTACGGCGGTGCCGGAAAAGCGTTTGTCTATTTCCGTATGCAATCCGGACCCGCTTTTTCCACTGCATGTACTGGAATGTCTTGCCGACCATTCCATAAATCTTATCCGTTCCTACTTTGATATTTTTGAAGATACCGAAACGAAAACAGCCGTTGCGATTTTGTCGGTCTATATGTCCCCCGGTATCGATACCCGCAGGGTTGCGGAAGATGTGCAGGGCATCGTACTTCCACCGCGTGATGATTCTGCGCAGAATGCAAAAAAACTGGAGCGCAAGCTGGAAACACTTCTCCGCTGTTTCAGCAGCCAACAGTCGACCGCAATCGAAAAGGAGTATGCCCTTACGGAACTGCAAACGCTGATGGATGAAAACCTCAGCGAGGTAAACGGCACTGAGGAGGGTGATTTTCTGCTGAATTGCCTGACCGATTTTTTCAGGGCTCTGCGCTTTCTCGACCTTCACTCCCGGCAAGAGATTGTAAGTGTGCTGCTGGGGTTTGATGCTTTTGAAGAGTTTTTCGTGTTCAGCCGTAAGGCCGGTGAGCCGTATAACCTGCCGGCCTTCCGCGCAAAGCACAATTCCGCCCGGGGACCGAACAAGGGCGGCATTCGGCTGGACCCCATTGTGCACTTCGGCGAGGTGGCCGCCCTCAGCTTCATGATGACCTGGAAGTGCGCCCGCAGCAGAATCCTGTTCGGCGGCGGCAAGGGCGGGATGGTCATCAATCCCAAGGAGTATAACCGGCTGGACCTTTTCGATACCCTGTCGAATTTCGGTCGGTCCCTTTTTCTGATCACCGGGCCGGCAAAAGACATTCCCGCCGGTGATGTGGGGTGCGGTCCCGTTGAAATCGGTGAAATGTTCGAGGGTTTCAAATCATCACTGCGCGAACTGGCACTTATGGTTTCGGGTATGAAAAAAGGTGTGGCGCTGGTCGGGAACAGGGTTGTTTCAAGGAAGCAGGCCCGCACTATTCTGAAAAAGCATTTTGATGTCGATGTGAACGACCAGCGGACTGTTGAGCAACTCCTGTCAAGCGAACAGTATCTCGAACTGGTGGCCGCGGCCCAGATCACCGGCAAACCGCGTATGGGGCTGGCCGCCCGTACCGGTGCAACGGGGAGAGGGCTGTTTTATGCAGTGCTTGCCGCGATTACGAATTTGACGCTTGATGGCGTGTGGCAACCTTCCCGGCCGTTGAAAAAAAACGAGATAGCCCTGCTGAAGAAAACCGCTGCTATCGGCGAGGAATCGATACAGAGCCGGAACGGCCGTCTGCAGATCAGCCGGTCGGACTGGGCGGAGCTTACATCCACAATTTATCCGAAACTGTTGAGGGGGAAAAGAGTCGTCATCCAGGGTATCGGGAAAGTAGGCCGGTCCATCGCCGCTGAACTGGCTCCATACGGGGTGAACATTATTGCCGCAGCAAACCGCAGCGGCGCGGTTATCGGAGAGAAACTCGATTTTGAAGATATCGTAGCGCATGCCCGTACTGCCGGTAACCTGATGAACTACAACCACGAAAATGTACGCCGCAAGCTGAAGGGTGCCAAAGGGGCCGATTTTCTCATACTGCCCTGTGATATTCTGCTTCCCTGTGCCATGGAAAACGCCATAACCGGCGAGAATGTGCATGCCGTTTCCACGGGTCTTATCGCCTGCGGGGGCAACGGCACCAACACATCTAAAGCCGAAATGGTGCTTGAAAAGCGCGGGATACCGGTGGTGTATGATTTCCTGGCCAACAGTGCCGGGGTCACGGCGTCTTATTTTGAGTGGCTGCGCAATTTGCACGAGCGGTTCCGCTATGAGGCCGAGGAGATTCGCGACGAGCCGTTCGATCCGGCGATTATGGATCGCTACCTTATGCCGGAGTTTGCGGCCCGCATACAGTCAATCCTGGCCCGAAAGGAGTCCGGGCCGACAACCGACACCTGGAATCTGTTGTTGCGCGACATTATGTTCGCGGCGGTCAATGATGATTATCATTATGCCGCTGTAAACGGCATATCCATGAAAACGGCCGGGTTTGTCGATGCCGTGTGTCGGGTGCTGACCGCTGTGCTGCTGAAAAGCCCGCCGCATACCCGTCGGCGGCTCTGGAAGGATCTGCCCTTGAAGGCTCGCACCGAACTGGTTCGCTATTTCAACCATCCGGAGGCCTGTCATCATAACGGGGAAGCCCGGGAGATTATCCAGAAACTGGAGCCCTCAGCCTCCCGTTAAGAATGTGTTCCCACAAGCCCCTGGTGAAAAAAAAAGACCCCCGGCATGCGCCGGAGGCCTTTGGAAGTACAAGCTGCTATTCTTTCTTTTTCTTCTTTTTCTTTTTGCCTTCTTTTTCAGGTGCGGGCGCTTCTTTTTGTTTCTTCTTTTTGGGGCCGGCTTCGGCTTTTTTCTTCAGGTTTTCCTCTTTTTTAGCCCGTGCTTTTGCAACTATCTCCTGATTCGCCTCGATGGAGGCAATGGCCTTGTTCGTGCGTTTGAGGTCGGATTGCAGGTTCTGAACTACTTTGTCTTTTTGTATTGCTGTAGCATCAAGCCCCTTTTCCTGAAGGGCGGCTTTTCTTTGTTTCAGTTTTTGTTCAAACTGTCCTTTTTGGCGCTGCCTTTTCTGTTTTTCACTGACTGCCATTGTGAAACTCCTTTCATTACATAAATTATACCAGGCTATACCAGATTGTCCATCAGCCTCCCGGTAAGAGGGTGTTCCGGCAGACTTTGTACGTAATGCTTATTTTACCGGAAAACATTGTTGTGCATGGATGAGGGCCGGACCCGAAACCTCATGGGTGTTCCGGCTGTGCCTGTACTACCAGCCGTAAAAATCAAGCCGCCCTCGGTGAGGGCGGTCTATAAGTATTAGCAGGTTATGGCTTTTCATGCAAGCATAATTCTCGGTAAGGCGAGTGGAAAACGCCCATCTTTTGCGTTGTGCGAATTGTTCGTCGCTGCAGCGTACAACCAAGTACGCCTCACTCCTCAGCAATACCGCACGCCTTAAATCTGAACATTTTCCACTCGCCTCGCTTAGTTCCTGGAAAAAGGACATCCTATGCTTTGCTTTATCTGGAACTCAGGCGCCTCATTCCTTCTATGTAAAAAAGCAAGTCCTTTTTATACACCATTACAAGAGAGGACAATCTATAGTATCAGCCTTCTATCAGCAGATCTATCCTTTTGGGCAGAGGAGGATAGCTGCATTGTCTCTATGAGAGCAGAG